>NZ_BAAAMU010000018.1:65780-129880 GCF_039529435.1 Nonomuraea maheshkhaliensis | reverse complement strand
CGCCGGGATGCGCGGCGAGCGCGGCCCGCGCCCGGCCGGGCGGGCAGCCCGTGAGCAGCCGGACGAGCGCCTCCGGGATCCGCCCGCCGGCCTCGGCCAGGGCGTCCCGGCAGACCGCCGCGTCCTCCCCCGTCGCCTCCACGAGCAGGCTCACGGCCCGCGTCCGCAGCTTGGCGTTGGTGGCCACGAGCCCGACCATGAGGTTCGAGTACGTACGTCCCGTCTTGATCATGAGTGCCGTCGAGAACGCGTTGAGCAGGACCTTGGTGGCCGTGCCCGCCTTCAGCCGGGTCGACCCGGTGAGCGCCTCCTCACCGGTGTCGGCGGCGACGACGATCTCGGCCGACTCGCGCAGCGGCGCGCCGGGATCGCAGGTGATCAGCACGGTGAGCGCGCCCGCCGCACGGGCCGCCCGCAACGCCCCGGCCACGTACGGGGTGGTCCCCGACGCGGTGATGCCGATGGCCACGCTGTTCTCGCCGAGCTCGGCGCCGGTCGCGTCGGCGGCGCCGAGCTCCTCGGCGTCCTCCCGGTCGACGGACGCGTCGGTGAGCGCGCCGGGCCCGCCGGCGAAGTGGGCCGTGAACAGGCCGGGGTCCACTCCGAACGTCGGCGTGATCTCGGTGGCGTCGAGCACCGCCAGCCGCCCCGACGCGCCGGCGCCGAAGTAGTGCACGTCGCCGCCGCGGGCCAGCCGCAGCTGCGTCTCCTCCACCGCCCGGGCGAGCGGCCCGGTGGCGGCGGGGGCGGCCTCGACGGCTCTGGCGTCCTCATCGAGCAGCAGCCGGAGTACGGCTTCAGGATCCAGGGTGTCGATCCCGGTGGTGCGCGGGTTGCGGCGTTCTGTCGGCGGGGCCTGCTGGGGCATCGTGCTCCTGCTCCTCATCAGTCGTGGTCCGTGGGCTGGGCGAGCGGGCCGGTCCGGCCCGCGTACGCGGTGAAGAGCCGGCGCGACTCCGTGGCCAGATCGCCCAGGTCGCGCCGGGGCGGCGGCGGGCCCTCCCGCAGGAAGAGCTCGGCGCGCTCGCGCAGCCGTTCCCGCAGCTCGGCCTCCGAGCCGCCGCCGGGTCCTGCGAGCGCGCGATCGGCGCCGTGGTCAGGAGTGTGATCGAGGGCACGGTCGAGGCCGCTCGCCCACAGCGCCCAGCGGTCGCGGTAGTAGCCGCCGACGAGCCCGCTCCAGTGCCGGCCGGCGTAGTCGTCGAGCAGCGGGCTGTCCGATGTGCCCCATACCGTGATCATGCGGCGGGCGTTGTCGGCCAGGATCTTTCGCTCGGCGGCGTCGGCGGCGTGCGCCAGCGCCTTCGACTCCCAGTGCGGGAAGGTGTACTCGGGGCGGCAGGCCAGCATCCGGTCCAGGTCGTCGAAGACCCGCAGGAACCGTTCGAGCTCGGGCCCGGCGGCGGCGCCGAGCCGGATCGAGCGTTCGACGGCGTCGAGGTGGCAGCGGTCGGCGACCCTGGCCATGTAGGCCACGCCCACCTCGGCGAGGTCGTGCCCGAGCGGTCCCGCCAGCAGGCCGCGGTCGTGCTCGGCCACCTCGATCAGCCGTTCCCAGGCCCGCGCCAGCACGTCGGGCCGGTACCAGAGGACACGGGCGGCGTCGGCACGGAGCTCGGCCAGGCCGCCGGGGATCCGCGCGTAGGAGGGGGCGGCGGTGATGACGCCCTTGAACTGGTCGGGAGCGATCCGTATACCCCGCGCGTCGTAGACGGTGCCGAGCAGCCCCCGCCAGGCCGCCCGCAGCTCGTCCGCCCACCTGCCCCCGGTGCCGTAGCGCTGGGAGGCGAAGGCGTCGAGCCAGGCGTCGAGGTCGGGCACCTCGTTCCAGATCTGGTCGGCGACGAGCTCGAAGAAGACGGGGTTGTTGCGGGTGGCCTCCATGGACAGGCCGATCCCCGCGGGCGGGCTCGGCGCCGCCAGGGCCGCGTCCATCCCGGCCGGAACGCCGCGCAGGTCGGCGCCGGGATCGGTACGCCCGCCGAAGTTGAGCAGCGCGCACCATAGCCAGGGCTTGCCGGAGAACTCGCGGAAGCGGCCCCACAACGGGTCGTGCTCGGCCCACAGGTCGGCCACGAGCATCCGGTCGTCCGGGATCGCGTCGAGGAAGGCGTTGACGCGCTCCTCGGTCCAGAAGTCCCGCTGGTAGGAGAACGGCCACGCCTGCATGAGCCAGACCGCGTCCGGGTCGGCCGCCTGGAGGCCGGCCAGCGTCGCCGCCGCGACGGCGCCGGGGAAGTCGGGGTCGGCGTCGATGGGGATCATCTCGATGAACGGGTCGGCGGCGTACAGGTGGTCGGTGCCGAAGAGCGTGATCTGCGTGCGGGCGATCTCGGCGCCGATCCGCTCGTACAGGGGGTCGGCCGGGTCGAGGACCCAGGTCTCGAACCCCTGCCAGGTGCGGCGGCCGGCCCGTGCCGTGGCCGCGACCTCGGGCGGGACGTGCCCCGTGAAGGCCGGGAGCACGGGCGTCATGCCGAAGGCGCGCTCACGGCCGATGATGCGCGCCCCGAGCTCGCGGTGGCCGTCGAGCCAGGACGCGGGCAGCGGGCCGGCGAAGCCGTCCAGGCATCCCATGAACTGGAACGGCAGGTAGCCTGGGCCGCCCAGGAAGGCGCGGATCCGCTGGTCGTCGAGGCCGAGCGCGGAGTAGGCGGCGTGCAGCACGGCCTCGTGCCCGGTGATGGCGAGCGGCATGGTGATGCCGTGCAGGGCCATCCAGTCGATCTCGCGTTCCCAGTCGGCCCAGTCCCAGTAGGGCATCGTGTAGCTGAAGGTGCAGAAGTTGAAGTAGTAGCCCTCCTTGACCCGGGCCTTGCCCTCACGCGGCGGGGCGTCCGGCAGGGACGTCAGGCCGAGGGGCAGTGCCGTGTCCCAGCCGACGGAGGCGCCGCAGCGCTCGCGGAGGTAGTGGTGCAGCGCCACCGAGGCGCTCACCCCGTCCGTGGCGGCGATGGTCAGCACACCGCCGGCCGCCTCGTAGGTGTACGCGCGCTCGTCGCCGTCACGGACGGCGAACCGTACCGAATCGGCCGCGGGCCCGAGCACGCGGTGGGCCAGGCCACCGACGGTGTCCGCCCACGGCGGGCCGTCATCGGACGACATCTGCAGGTCACACCCCTCGACTAATTAGTTCCGTACAGTACATAATTATTATGCTAGCGTACCGGCAACCGAACGTGAGGAGGCAGAGCATGGAGCAGGTCGTGGCCGCCGGCACGCAGTTCATGCGCGAGGTCAACTCCGTCGCCGTCGTGCGCAGGCTGCGGACCGAGGGCAGGATGAGCGTCTCCGCGCTGGCCAAGGCGGTGGGGCTGTCCCGCCAGGCGGTCACCCGCTCGCTCAACGCGCTCGCCGCCGAGGGCCTGGTCGAGTTCGGCCCCGTCGATCGCGACTCCACCCGGGCCGGGCGGCCGGCGCAGCTCGTACGGTTCAGGGCCGAGGCCGGCCACGTGCTGGGCGTGTCGATCAGCCCGCAGGACGTGCGCGTGGCGGTCGCGGACCTGGCCGGCGCGGTCACGGCCGCCGACGCGGTGCAGCTCGGCGCCCGTCTCGGCGGCGAGGAGGTGGTGGCGACGCTCCTGTCCACGGTGGACGGCACGCTGCGCACGGCCGGGATCACCCCAGGGACCGCAGGGGAGAGCACGGCCGGCGACCTCTGGTTCGCCTCGGTCGGCACCCCCGGCATCGTCGACCCGGCGGCCGGGGTCATCAAGCTCATCCCGAGCATGCCCGGCCTGGCCGGCGACCTCCTCGTCCGCCGGCTGACCCAGGCGCTCGGCTGCCCCGTCTACCTGGACAACGACGTCAAGCTGGCCACGCAGGGCGAGCGGCGGCGCGAGGCGGACCGGCGCGAGGACTCCCTGGTGATGATCCACTGGGGCGAGCGGGTCGGCGCCGGGATCGTGCTGAACGGCGAGCTCTACCGCGGCGCGTCCAACGACTCCGGCGACGTCGGGTTCCTCGACCTGCTCGGCGCCGGCCCGCCCGGGGAGACCCGGTCCTCGCGGGGGCTGGGCCCGTTCGAGGATCGGGTCGGCGGTGCGGAGATCGTGCGCCAGGCCGCCGCGGCGGCGGACCGCGCCGGCGAGACGGAGCTGCTGTCACGGATCGAGGCCATGGGCGAGCACGCCCTCGAAGCCGTGCTCGACGCCGTCGTGGCCGGCAGCCCGGCGGCGCTGGAGGCGCTCGACGTGGTGGCCCGCCGCTTCGCCAAGGGCATCGCCGCGATCAGGGCGATCCTCGATCCGCGGCTCGTGGTCATCGGCGGGCCCCTGGCCAGGTGCGGCGAGCCCCTGCTCGCGGCACTGCGGCGGCATCTGGCGGGCGAGCCGCTGGAGCAGCCGGCGCTGGAGGTCTCGGCGCTCCAGCAGGACGCCGTCGTCCACGGCGCGCTGCTCCACTCCCTGGACGAGATCGAACGGACCAGGTTCGGCCTGGTGAGACCGGGCTCGGCCTGGTGAGGAACGGTCGTCATGAGCACCGTCGCGCGAACGACGCGCCCCCCGATTGAGGAGACCGGAATGAGGAGACAAGCCATGCCCGGGATGACGAGACCGGCCAGGCGTGCGGCGGCCGTGGCGCTCAGCGTCACGACGGCGTTCGCGCTGACGTCCTGCGCGGGCGCGAGCAGCTCGGGCGGAGGTACGGCGCCCAAGATCGAGGTGTCGACCACCATCCCCCAGGACCCGGTGACGCTCACCCTGGCCTACACCAACGACCCGCCCACCAAGACGCTCATCGACGGCTTCACCAAGAAGCACCCGAACGTCACCATCAAGCCCCAGATGACGCCGTTCAACGACTACATCAAGTCCATCAAGCTCTCGATGTCGTCCGGCTCGGCGCCGGACATCGCCCAGTACAACCCGGGCGCGATGAACTCCCTGGTCCCGGCCGGTCTCATCCTCGACCTGAGCCCGTGGTCCAAGGCGTACGGCTGGGCCGGGAAGTTCCCGCCGGCCAGCCTGGAGGTGCTCAGCTCCGACAAGTCGGCCAAGCAGTTCGGCACCGGCAGCCTGTACGCCGTGCCCGGCGGGCTGTCGGTGCTCGGCGTCTTCTACAACAAGAAGATCGTCACCGAGGTGCCGAAGACGCTGGCCGACTTCGAGGCCGCGATGGCGAAGGCCAAGGCCGCCGGCCGGACCCCGCTGAGCATGGGCGCGCTGCAGGTCGGCGGCTTCCAGCTGTGGAACGCGCTGCTCAACGTGACCGGCGACGTCGCCGACTACCGGTCGTGGGTGTACGGCAAGCCGGGCGCGACGATCGAGAACCCGGCCGCCCGGCAGGCCGCCCAGACCATCACCGACTGGGCGAAGAAGGGATACATCCCCAGCGGGGCGAGCGCCACGTCGGACCCCGACGCGCTGGCGAGCTTCGCCAAGGGCGGCACCGCGTTCGTGATCACCGGTAACTGGGCCGCCCAGACGCTGGAGACGGAGATGAAGGACGACGTGGGCTTCTTCCTGATGCCCGCGCCGTCGGCGGACAAGCCGGCCCAGGTCGCCTCGGGCGCGAGCGTGGCGTACGCGATCTCGTCGAAGTCGAAGCACCCGAACGTCGCGGCGGCGTTCCTCGACTACCTGAGCTCGCCGGAGGCGGCGAAGATCGAGTTCGACGGCGGGTTCATGCCGGTCGACACGAAGGCCGAGCTCGGGGCGACGGGGCTGCGCGGCGACATCGCGAGCGTCTTCGCGCCGGTGGCGCAGGGCAACGGGATCGTGCCGTTCCCCGACTACGCCTCCCCCGGCATGATCGACAAGCTGACTCCCGGCATCCAGGGCCTGATCAACAGCAAGCTGACGCCCGACGACTTCCTGCGCTCCCTCCAGGAGTCGTGGGACGCGCACCATGGCTCGTGAGCCGAGCGCTGCCGTCTCCCCGCCGCGGGCCGCTCCCGCCCGCGGCGGGGAGACGGGCGGCGGACCCGCCCGCCCGCCGCGGCGGCCGGGACGGCGGGCGCGGGGCTGGCTCTACGTACTGCCCGCGCTCGCGGTCTACCTCGGCTTCGCCATCTGGCCGGCGCTGAACACGCTCCGCCTGTCGCTCCTGACCTGGGACGGCATCCTGCCGCCGGCCTGGGCCGGCTTCTCCAACTACGTCAAGATTTTTCGTGATCCGGCGCTGTACGAGGCCATTCTGCACAGCCTCGCGCTGATCGTCTTCTTCTCGGTCATCCCCATCGGCGTCGGGCTGCTCATGACGGCGCTGCTGATGGGCAAGGTGCGCCGGGGCATGACGTTCTTCCGTGTCGTCTTCTTCCTCCCCCAGGTGCTGCCGCTCGTCGCCGTCGGCATCACCTGGCGCTGGCTCTACAGCGAGAACGGCGCCGTCAACCAACTGCTCGACGCGGTCGGGCTGGCCTCGATCACCCGCGCCTGGCTGGGCGACTACGGTCTGGCCCTGATCGCGCTCGGCCTCATCGGGACCTGGGTCATGAGCGGGCTGTGCATGATGCTCTTCCTGGCCGGCGCGCAGAAGATCGACCCGTCCCTGTACGAGGCGGCCCGGCTCGACGGCGCGGGCGCGCTGCGGCAGTTCCGGCACGTCACCGTGCCCGGGGTGCGCAGGGAGATCACGGTCGCGGGCGTCATCACCACGATCGCCGCCCTGGCCAGCTTCGACCTCGTCTTCGTCACGACCAACGGCGGCCCGGCGGGGCAGACCAACGTGCCCGGCCTGCTCGTCTACCGGCTGGCCTTCAACGAGGGCGACATCGGCGGCGCCAGCGCCCTGGCGGTCGTGCTGACCGTCATCGTGATCGCCGTCGTCTCCGCCGTCCGGCACTTCACCAGGGATGAGGAGAGTTGAGCATGCGCGGCGGTGTCAGTCTCCGGTACGGCGTCCTCGTCCTGCTGGCGGTCATGATCCTGGTGCCCTTCGCGGGCATCGTGCTGGCCGCCCTGCATCCCTCGGGCGCGCAGCTCGACGGGCTGAGCATCCCCGACCGATGGTCGTGGGAGACCTTCGCACTGGCCTGGGAGCGGGGCAACTTCACCAACCTCATGCGGTCCAGCGTGCTGATCGCGGTCTTCGTGGTGCCGCTCTCGGTGGTGCTGGCCACGCTGGCCGGCTACGGGCTGGCGGTGCTGAGGGTGTGGGGGCACCGGACGTTGTCGTTCGCGTTCGTGCTGGGGCTCACGCTGCCGATCGAGGTGATCGTGGTGGCCCTCTACTTCAACCTGCGCGAGGTCGGCCTCACCGACTCGTACGTGGGCGTCATCCTGGCCGAGGCGGCGCTGTTCATGCCGTTCGGGGTCTACTGGATGCAGACGCACTTCTCGAACGTGCCCGAGGAACTGGTCGAGGCGGCGCGCATCGACGGCGCCAGGGACCTCGTGGTGCTGGCGCGGGTGCTGCTGCCGATCTCCTGGCCCGCGGTCACCACGCTGTCCGTTCTGTACTTCATGTGGTCGTGGAACCAGTTCATGCTGGTGCTGGTCATGATGCAGGACCCCGACCGGCGTACGGCGCCGAGCGGGCTCGGGCTCTTCGTCGGCCAGTACACGACGGACATCCCGCTGCTCGCGGCGGCCTGCCTGATCGTCATCGCGCCCATCGTCGTCGTGTACCTCCTCTTCCAGCGCAGCTTCGTCAGCGGCATCACCCAGGGCGCCATCAAGGGCTGAGAGGGACCCGGCGGAGGCGGCCCGCCGTGATCCCGCGTCAGCGGAGGGGGTCGAATTCGGTCAGGGCGGCGGGCTGCTTGCCGGTGGTGATCTGCTCGGCCAGCAGCCGGCCCGTGATCGGGCCGTGGGCCATGCCCCACATGCCGTGCCCGCCGGCGACGTACACCGTGGGGGCGCTGGTCGCGCCGACGAGCGGCCGGCCGTCCGGGGTGACAGGGCGGGGGCCCACCCAGACGTCGGTACGCTCCTCCCAGCGCACCCCGCGCAGCAGCGGCCTGGCGGAGGCGATGATGGCGTCCAGCCGGGCCGGCACCTGCGGGGCGTCCGGGTCGCGGAACTCCATGGTGCCCGCCACCCGCAGCCCGTCACGGTAAGGCGTGCACGCGACCCGTACGTCGGGCAGGTAGATCGGCCCGGGCACGGGATGATCTACCGGCACGGTGAAGGAGTAGCCGCGGCCCGCCCGCACCGGCACGCGCACACCCCACTGCCTGGCCAGGCGCGGCAGCCAGGCGCCGGTGGCCAGCACCACCGCGTCGGCCGACAGCACGGTTCCGTTGGCGGAGCGGACGACCGCCTTGCGGCCGTCGGTGCGCACGTCGTCGACCTCGACCGCGTACACGGTCGCGCCGCGCTTCATCACGGCCTGGCCCAGGGCGTGCACGAACGCGCCCGGGTCCACGTAGCGCTGGCCGTCGAGGCGTACGCCGGCCGTCAGCGCCGGGCCGGCCAGCGGGACCTGCTCGGCCAGCCGGTCCCGGTCGAGCACGGCCACCTCGACCCGCTGCCCGGCCGCCCGCAACCGGCGCAGCCCGGCCAGCACGGTCCCGGCCTGGCGCCGCGTGCGGAACGCGGCGGTGATGGGCGCCGCGACGACCGGCGCGGACACGCCGCTGGCGGCCAACACCTCGTACGCCTCGACCGCCTCGTCGTTCAGCGGCAGGTTGGCCCGCGCCGCGCGGGTCCACAACGACCAGCGGCTGTTGGCGGCGAACCTGGCCAGGAACGCCCACAGGCCCGGGTCGAGGCTCGCGGGCACGTGCAGCGGCGCCGCCGGGTTGAGCAGCGAGCGCAGGCCGTACCGCAGCACGGCGGGCTCGTTGAGCGGGACGGCCAGGCCCGGCGCGATCCAGCCGGCGTTCCCCCAGGACGCGCCGGCCGCCACGCCGCCGCGATCGACCACGTCCACCCGCACGCCACGCTCTTGCAGGAACCACGCGGTCGACAGGCCCACGATGCCCGCGCCCACCACGACCACCGACCGCGGCCAGTTGCCGCTCATGCCGACCTCCAACGCTCTACCTGTTTCCGCTGTCGTGCACAGCATCGCCCCAGCGTGGGCCGGTCGCGTTGTGGGCGGACGACAATCGCGGCGCCCCCGTTGTGCACGGGCTACAACCGGAGTTCGTCCTCCATGGCCGCCAGCATGATCGTCATCGCCAGCCGCTGCCGGGCGTCGTCGAGGTCCAGCGGGGTGAGCTCGCCCATCTTGCGCAGCCGGTTGCGTACGGTGTTGGGATGCACCTGGAGGCGTTCGGCCGCCAGCGTGAGGTCCCCCTGCGACTCCAGCCAGGCCCGCAGCGTGGGGACGAAACGGGTGCCGTCGCGCGTGTCGTACCGCAGCAGCGTGCTCACCGGGCCGCGGGCCGGCGTCCTGCCCCTCCGAGCGGCCGCGCGGAGCCGGCGCAGCAGCAGGTCGTCCCAGGACTCGTCGTAGGCGGGCGGGACGGAGCCGGGTGCGGCGCTCTCGTGCAACGCCAGGCACTCGTCCGCCTCCTGGCGGCCCGCGGGCAGCTCCGTCACCTCGGCGGGAGCGCCGATCCCGGCCGCGACCCGCACCCGGCCGGGCAGCTCGGCGTGCAGGGCCGTGATCCACCGCCGGGCCGCGCCGGGCTCCTCGGCGCGCAGGACGGTGTAGAGCGTGTCGCCGAGCAGCGCGCTGCGTCCCGGCCGCGACCAGCCGAAGCCGGTGGTGGCCTGCTCGAAGGCGAGCAGCAGAGCGGCGTGACGGTCGTCGGCGGTGTCGGCGCGTACGGCGATCACCCGCAGATCGTGCGGCGCCAGGCCCAGCCGGCTGGCCGTCGTCGCGGCGTCGGCGCTGCCTTCCAGCAGCCGGATGACCAGGTCCGACTCCACCTGCCGTTCGAGGTCGGCGCTGGCGCGGGAGCGCAGCAGGTGCAGCGCGACGGTACGCGCGCCGTCGGTCAGAGCGCGGCGGTGGTCGCCGGTCAGCGGGCCGGCGCAGCTGATCCACACCGAGCCCAGCAGCTCGCGGCCGGCCCGCACCGCCACCACCATCCGCCCGGTCAGGCCGTTCGCGGCGTCGGCGGGGACGAACAGGGGCTCGTCCGTCGCCGCCAGGTGCGCGAACACCCCCCGCCGCTGCAGCAGCTCGCGCAGCCGGTCGGGGACGCGCCGGCCGAGGATGGTCTCCAGCCTGGCCGGGTCGCCTGCCTGCTGGGAGCGGGAGTAGGCGAGCACCCGCGAATGCCTGTCCTCGATGGTGACCGCGCCTCCGACCACGTCGGCCAGGTTGTCGGCGAGCGCGAACAGGTCGGTCGGGCCCCGGCCGGAGGCGGTCTCGCGGCTCTCCAGGACCAGCCCGTACACCATGCCGGCCAGCTGGCTCCAGGAGACGGCGGGGTCGGCCAGCAGCACGGCCACGCCGTACCGGTCACCTAGTGCGGCGGCCCGCCGTTCGAGGTCGGCAGGCTCCTCGGGGGCGCGAGGCCCGCCGGCTTCGGACGCCTCAAGACGTACCAGGACCGCTGTGGCCTGGGCGGCGGCCGCCCACCGTACGGCGTCGTCCAGGCCGGCGGCGCCGACGGCCAGCAGCAGGTCGCCCGCGGCGTGCCGGTCGGCGGTCTCGGGCATCGCCACGCCGCGCAGCCACATCGTGCGCGCCTCGGGACGGCCGCACAGCCGCACGCCGTACCCGCCGAGCACGTTCACCAGGCGGTCCAATGTGATCATCATCAGCTCCGGGTCGCCGGAAGGGGGCGGGGCTCCCCGCCCCCTTCCGGGCGTTGTCAGGCGGCTTCGTGCCGCCGCTGGCAGTCGATGCAGGTACGGGCCAGCGGCCGGACCTTGAGCCGCTCGAACGGGATGGCCTGCGCGCAATGGGCGCAGCGGCCGTACTCGCCGTTCGTCAGCCTGGCGAAGGCCTGGGACAGCTCGGCGATGGCCCGCTCGGCGGTGGTGATCGAGACGATCAGCTCCTGCCAGGTGCCGTCGGCGCCGCTGCCGTCCTGCTCCTGGACGCGAAGGCCGCTCAACTGCCGGGTGCGCTGCTCCAGCTGCTCCTCCAGGTCCTGTCGGAGCGCCTGGAGCTGGACGCTGCTGAGGTGTGGCGTCGGGTGACTGTCGGTCATGACCAGGTGGTCCTTTCTGCGAAGGGTATGCGTCACGTAGGTGTGGGGCGAGGAGGCCCGCACGAGAAGGTGGTCCGCGTCGCGACCGGCGGCCGCGTGCGGTGCTATCGGTCGGCACTCGTCGACCGGCCGGCAGGCCGTGGCCTCGGGCCGCACCCGCAAGCCGGTCAGCGAGCGGACAGGGCTTGGCTGGAGGCCAGCTCCGGTCGCAGGCACAGCCGCATCAGGCCGCGGATGGTGGCGTGCTGCGGCTGGGGCGCCGCGCTGACCGGCAGCCGCAGCACGGCGCGCAGCCGGCGCAGCAGCAGTTCCTGCTGTGCACCACCGCCGGTCACCAGCAGCCCCCTGGCGCGTGCGGCCGGGCGGACGTCCTCGGGCAGGCGGCGTTGCAGGCTCGCCGTCATGTCGACGACGCTCTCCAGCGCGTACGAGGCAAGCCCCGCGCCGGTCGTGGCACTGAGCTGAAGGGCGGCCGCGTCGATCACGACACCCGCCCGGATCGCCACGGCCTCGACGATGCCCGCCCCGACATCCAGCAGCAGGCACGGACGCGGATCGAGCACATCGATGCCGACACCGACGGCCGCGGCCAGCGGCTCCTCCACCAGCCGCACCTCGCATCCGGCGACCTCGGCCACGGCGGCCAGGACCGCCGCGCGATCACTGGGCGAGGCCGCCACCGGCACCCCGGCCAGCACCTGCTCCAGCGGCCGGGTGTCGTAGTGGCAGGTGTCCTGCACCGCCATCCGCACCAGCCGAAGGCAGGCGCCAGGGTCGGCCACCATGCCATGCCGGATGGGCGAGGCGACGTCCGTCCTGCCGGGACCGGCCAAGCACCGTACGATGGCCGACGGCCGGTCAGCGATGGCGTGCCCGCCAACGGCCAGCGACCGCGTACGAGCGGTGCCCAGATCGAGCGCCAGAAAACGGCGAGCCGGGCTCATCTCGCACTCCCCCGGGTCACCGGCCGAAACCGTACGGAACGAGCGTCGACCGACCGGAACCATGGAACACGAACGCGTGCCTGGCTGAACCGGGCGGCGCGGGCGCTGGGATGTGCGGACTTCGGTCGCGGATGGGCGTGGACAGACGCGACAACAGCCATGACGATGATCGGCTCCTAACAACGTCAGCGGAACGGCGGCAGGCCGGAGCGACCCCATGCCAAGGGGCGCTGGACGCAGGGACTGACCTGCCCGTTTCTCCTGCCGGGATGACGACCGCGAGACGTCTTCAGCGCGCGGCGGCACACCTGGGACGGACACCGTTCAGGCGTCAGATGAGGGTGCGCGCAACGCGCGTCACCGGACTCCACGGCAATGGTTGGGCGGTGGAGACTCCGGTGCGGGAAGACGTCGGTTACGCCTGCGGCGGGCTGCGCGATCCCGCGGTGCGATGGGCCAGTCGCTGGGGATCGCGACGCGTGTCCGCGTCGGACCCGAGCGACGGCAACAGAGCCAGATGGGCGAGATCGGCCTGACGCTCACCGCGCAGGGGCGGCCAGAACGACAGCACGTGATGCTCACGAGCGCTGCCCGCCTGCGGCGGGAGGCTGGACAAGTCGGTGCCGGATCCACCCGCACTCCACACGGGCCCGGCGACCGAACCCTGCGCGGCTCCCGGAACGACGTTGCTCGCCGGGCCGGTGGCACCGGCCACGACCAGGGACAGCAGGACCAGGACCATCGCGCCGAGGTACGCGATGGACCCTTGTGGTGTTCTCCACGGTCCCGTCATACGGCCGACCATAGCCCAGACCTCAGGAAAAGGCATTTCCGTTCCCGACCGGCGACGAAACCCCGCTCCGGCCAGGACCGAGAGCAGCAGAGCCAGGCACGGAGACAGTGCAAGCGGGGCGGCCAATCACGGCCGCACCGACGTAACCGACGCGCTGGAGGCCACCTCGTACGCCCAGCCGGTGCTGACCTTCGCCCTCGACATCGGCGAGACCACCGTCCACGACGACCGCTACTGGACGTCATGGGCCGACTGGCTCGACATCCCCACCGCACCCAGCCGGTCTCGGACGCGTAGCGGATGCTGGCGGCGCCTGAAGGTCAGGGGGTCTGGCTGCGGTGCGGCCGGGCACGATCTCACGCCTCCCGAGCCGGGCCGCCCCGCCGCCCGGCTTGTCGAGGATCGGGTCGATGGCGAGCAGCAGGCCGACGCCTTCCAGAGGCAGTCCCAGGGTGCTCGACGTGAGGGTGAGCATGACGGTCGCGCCGGTCAGGCCCGCCGTCGCGGCCGAGCCGACCACTGAGACGAACGCGATCAGCAGGTAGTCGCCGACCCCGAGCTGAACTCCGAAGACCTGCGCGACGAAGATCGCCGCCAGCGCCGGATAGACGGAGGCGCAGCCGTAACGTGATCGGGCTGACCCGGCCGGCCAGCGACAGCAGCGCCGGGTAGACGGCCAGCACGACGATGAGGCAGCCCACGTAGACGCCGGCGCTGAACTTGGCCAGCGGCGCGAGCAGGTCCCACCCGTACGTGGCGACGGACTTGCCGATCAGGCCGGCGGTGCCGATGGGGGCCAGGCGGATGACCACCACAGGGCCTTCTGGACGAGGTCGAGGACCGAGCGGCTGAAGGCGAGGAACGGCTCGGCCTTGTCGCCGGGCGCGATGGCCGCCGCGCCGAGGACGACTCCCAGGAAGACGATCTGGAGGACGTCGAGCTCGGTGAAGGCCGTGACGATGCTCGTCGGGACGATGCCGGCGAGGAAGTCGGCTCCCCCGGATCCGGCCGAAAGCGACTGGGCCGACGTCGCCGCGCTGGCGGGGCCGGGCGGGCAGGTCGCGTACACGGGCGAGGGCGTCCTGCCGCGTACCGTCGAGCTGGGCGTCTACCTCGGCATCCGCCGCAGCGGCGAACTGGTCGCGATGGCGGGCGAGCGCCTGCACCCGCCCGGCTGGACCGAGATCAGCGCCGTCTGCACCCATCCCGCCCACCGCGGGCAGGGCCTGGCCACGCGTCTCGTGCTCGCCGTCGCGGCCGGCATCCGGGCTCGCGGCGAGACGCCGTTCCTGCACGCCGCCGCGAGCAACACGAACGCGATCAGCCTGTACGAACGCCTCGGCTTCCGGCTGCGGCGCAGCACGAGGGTGGCCTCAGTCGGTGCCGCGTAGCTCGTTCAGGCGTTCCTCGGCGAACGAGCGGATCTCGTCCTCCTCGACCATGACCGCGTGCTCCAGCAGGTTCGTGTCCTGCTCGTCGGACAGGCTCGCGGCGGCCGCCGTCGCGAACAGCCGGGTCACCGCGTCGCCGTCCTCCAGCCGCTGGACGATCCCCGTCAGATCGGGCTCTTCACCGTCCTGGAGGATCAGCCACTCGGTCAGGTCCTTGAGCTGACCGGGCGGCAGGCAGGCCGCTCCCGCCTCCAGCTGCTCGATCGAGGCTTCGGTCAGGAATTCGAGCGCCTTCCAGCGAACGCCGCTCTCGGGATCGCGGCTCAGCTCGATCACCTGGGCGATGAGGGGCCCGTGCCGTTCGTCGGCGATCACCAGCGCCGACGCGATGGCGTCGTACCGGGTGCTGCGGACCGGGTGCGACAGCAGCGGCGGCAACTCGTCGACCAGCGGCGCGGCGAGGTCGGTGAGCTCGGACAGCAGCCAGGCGGCCGTCGGCAGGATCCGGTCGTCGCCGCTGTGCAGCAGCCTGACCAGGTTCTCGACGGGGAATCCCGCGTACAGCTCGCTGAGCAGGTCGTTGGCCGCCGGGCCCACGACGTCGGCGTCGCCTGGGTGCGCGAGGATGCGCTCGATCAGGTCCTCGCCCGTCTGCGTCTGCACCGGCTCTCCTACCTCCTGTTGCTCTTCTGCTGCTCTCACTGACCGTACTGCCGTTTGATGTCCTCATTCAGCTGACGCAGCGCTGCTTCCTCGCGCTTGAGCCGCTCGGCGTGCCCAGCCTCCCAGCCCTTCCTCTCCTCCTCCGCCTTCCTGGCCTTGATGCTCTTCTCCAGCATCTCCTTGGCCTGCCTGGCCTCCGCCTCGGACATCCCCCTGGTGCTGGTGGGCGGATCGCCGTGAACTCTTCCGTCGTGGCGCGAGCCCTGGTTCGAGTTGCGGGAGAAGAAGCTGCCACCGCCGCGCCCGCCGCCACTCCCCCGGCCGCCGCTGTTGCCCCGGCCGCCGCGCCGGTTGCCGCGGGCCATCTGCATCATGCCGTCCTTGACGGACCGGGGCCCAGTCGGGTTGCGCAGGCCGGACGGCCGCAGCGGGACTCCGCCGCGCGGGCCGGCCATGGCCAGGCGTGGCCCGGGGGGACGCAGGTCGTCCAGGATGCGGCGCATGGGCTCGGTGACCCGGCGCCGCACGATGGGGGCGATCACCTTGCCGGTGCCCTCGCTGCCCTCACGCAGGATCTTCCTGACCGCCTGGCGCGAGGCCAGGATCCGGGCCGTCGCGACGGTCGCCCCGACCGCTCCGCCGAACGCCAGCGCCTTGGCCACCCCGACCGCGGTGAACACCGCCTGCGTGCCCGCCGCCACCTTCACCGCCGACACCACGGTGGCGGTGCCGTCCAGGGCCGCCGGCATCACCCGCATCGCCGCATTCGCCTGCGCGACGTGGCCGCCCTGGGCGCCGGTCCTGTTCCAGTGGGTCTCCATGCCGGCGGCGGACTGGCCGCGGTAGACCTGTTGCGTGTTGCGTACGGCGGCGTCGGCGCCGCCCGCGGCGGGGGCCGTACCGGCATGGGCCACCCGCGCGGCGTTGCCCTCGGCTCTGACCTCGTCCTCGTTCATGTTCGGCCAGGGGCCGAGCAACTGCATGATCCCGGCCGCCGCCGGGGGAAGCACTACAGCCATGCTCGGTCGAGCTTCTGGACGCTCTCGGTGCTCGCGGCCTCGCCCTCCTGCGTGTTCCTGATCACCGCGTGCAGGTTGTCGCCGGTGCCGGCGATCGTCCCTGACAACCCGTCGAGCGCGGCCATCGACACCGCGCGGCACTCGGCGTACACGCTGGTGAACATGCCGAACAGACCGTCGTCCCCGAACGAGGACACCCCGTCGCCGCGCTCCTTCAGCGGGGAGAGCGCGGCGTTGTAGTCCTCACCGTGGGCCCTGATCCGGGTGGCTTGCTGCCCCACCGCCCCCAAGGCGATTTCAAGTCCCGTCATGGCGCAGCACAATATCGTCACTTGTCATGATCTTCGTGATGTTTGTCGTTCATGAGACGTGAATCTCCGTGTCATGAAACACGGCCGGATGTGTCTAAACTGGTCGGCCGTCCGCTCTCCTCACCGCCGGAGGTCCCTACATGCGGCCACCCACACCCGACAACGACGACGAGTACCTCCACGAATACTTCGCCCAGGGCCAGCGGGTCATCCGCGACCTGCGGCAGGCGCAGGACGCCATGCGGCGGGTGGAGGGGGTGGCCAGGAGCAAGGACGGGCTGATCGAGGCGGCCGCCGCCGGCGAGGGCGAGCCGACCCGGTTGCGCATCGACCCGAGGGCGCTGCGGCTCGAAGAGGTGGCCCTCGCCCGCGAGGTGACGGCCGTGCTCCGGGCGGCGCAGGACGAGGCGGCGCGCAAGGCGCAGGAGATCGCGGACGCGGCCGAGGGCGCCGCCACCCTGCCCCAGCCGCTCGACGAGACGTTCGTCCGCGGCCGGGTCGAGCAGGTCGCCCGCGACCTGCTCGGATGACCACGCCCGGGCGACCCGCCCCATCTCGTACGGCCCGCTGATCAGGCACGGAGGAAGCAGCGTGCACCACCACCCCCAGTTCGACCCCGCCGACATCACCGACCAGCACATCGAGGAGATCGCCCGCGAGGGCGAGCGGGTGCTGGCCTGGCTGGAGACGGCGCAGGAGGACCTCGACCAGATCGTGGGAGCTGGTGAGACGGCGGGAGGCCAGGTCAAGGCGACCACGGACGTGAACGGCCGCGTCCTCGCCGTCACCTACGGCCCTCGCGCGAAGCGGATGAACAGCCAGGAACTGGCCGATCAGACCCTCGCGGCGGTACGGGCGGCCCGCGCCGACGCCCAGGACCAGACGCACGAGCTCATGCGCGCGGCCATGCCGGACTTCGACCCGGTCCAGGCGAACGAGCAGTTCCAGCGCCTGCTGTCCGCCTGGCAGTGACCCGCCCGCACCCCGCCGGCCCGATCTCAGGGCGCACGGGGGCGTCAGAGCAGGGTTCCGCCTGAGGCGTCCAGCCAGTGGCCGGTCACCCAGCGGCTGTCGTCGCGGGCCAGGAAGGCCACCGCGCCGGCCACGTCCTCGGGGGTGCCCACGCGGCCCATCGGGGACAGCGACGACACCCAGGCCAGCGCGTCCCCGACGAGTCTGCCCTGGTGCATGTCGGTGTCGATGACGCCGGGCGCCACGGTGTTGACGGTGATCGCGCGCGGGCCGAGTTGCTTGGCGAGGGTCGAGGTGAGCACGTCGAGCGCGCCCTTGGACATGGCGTAGCTGATGGACCGCGGCATGAACGCGCCCCGGGTCAGCATCGTGGAGATGTTGACGATCCGGCCGCCGTCGCGCAGCCGGGGCAGGGCGAGCTGGGTGACGAAGAACGGGGCGGTGGCGTTGACCGCGAAGATCCGCTCGAACTGCTCCCTGGTGACGTGCTCGATCCCGGGTTCGTCGTTGAGGATCCCGGCGTTGTTGACCAGGATGTCCAGCTCGGCGGCGCGTTCGTCGAAGGCGGCCCACAGGCGGTCGGCGTCGCCTGGCGTGCCCAGTTCGGCCCGCAGGGCGAAGGCCTGCCCGCCGGCCGCCTCGATGGCGGCGACGGTTTCCGCGGCGGCCCGCTCGTCGCCGCCGTAGTGGACGGCGACGCGGGCGCCGTCACCGGCCAGGCGCCGGGCGATGGCCCGGCCGATGCCCCTGCTCGCGCCGGTGACGAGAGCGGTCTTGCCATGGAGAGTACGCACGGTGTCTTCCTGCTGGGTGTGAGGTGGAGGAGAGCCTTCGGGCGGACGCGGGCGCGGTCGTACGCGGGTCCGGCGCCGAGGCGTCATCCGTGGAGGTGGAGGGTCAGGCGCGGGGGTCGTTCTGGAGGAAGTCCATGGTGGCCAGTTCGTCCACGGTCGCCTGCAACCGATCGATGCGGGAACGTCCGATCCGAACGAGTTCCTCACCCGCGCCGAGCCACTGACCGAGATCGCGGGAGAGGGGCGGGATACCGGCGAGGATCTCGGCGCTCTCCTTGAGCGTGATGCCGACCCGTTGCGCGGCGAGCGCGAGCCTGATGCGGCAGATCGCGTCGACGGTGAAGCGGCGGGCGTTGCCGCTGTTGCGGTGGGCGTTGATCACGCCGTAGCGCTCGTAGAAGCGGACGGCGTTGGCCGTGACCCCGGCGGCCTTGGCCACCTGGCCGACCGTCAGCTCGGTGACGGTCATGTCCCACCTCTCGCCTTCGTCGCGGCCGGCTCTCGCCGCTCCAGTATCGCCGACGCCCGTCCCGGAGAGCGCAACCGTACGACCAGGGCCAGCGCCATCAGAACGAGGGCCGCCGCCTGGGCCCAGCGCAGGGCGTCGGTGACGGCGACCGCCTGGGCGGCGTGCTCCGCCGTCCCCGGGCCGGCCAGGGCCGCGAGCGAGGCGCCGCCGGTCATGACGCCCGTCAGCGCGGTGAACAGCGTGCTGATCAGTACGGTGCCCATGCCGTTGGCGATCGTGCTGACCAGCGACAGCAGCGCGGAGCCCGAGGCCAGGTCAGGGCCGTGCAGATTCCGGCTGGAACTGGACATCGTCGGCATCATGATCGCGCCGGTGCCGGCTCCCTGGACGAATCCGAGCAGGCCGAGCAGCGGGTACGGGGTGTCCGGCCGCAGGATGATCACCTGGACGAGCCCGGACGTGATCGCGAGGCCGAGCCCGGTGCCGACGACCAGCCGGGGGCCGAGCCGTTCCAGCAGCCTGGCCGCGACCTGGAGGCTGAGACCCATGCCGGCCGCGCCAGGGATCATCAGCGCGGCCGTGACCGAGGCGCTGTCGAGCCGCAGCGTCTGTACGTACGTCGGCATCAGCAGGGCCGAGCCGAAGTACGGGGCCGCGTACAGGGCGAGCACCGCGGCGCCCCGGCCGAACATCGGATCGCCGAACAGGCGGATCCGCAGCAGCGGCTCCGGACGGGTCAGCGCCCGGACCGAGAACGCCGCGACCAGCGCCGCGCCGGTGGCCACCGTGGCGATCCGCGCCCAGGGGGCGCTGTCGTTCGTGCTGATCCCGTACGCCACCGCGACGATGCCCGGCATCAGCAGCATCGCCCCGGCCAGGTCGAGCCGGACCCGCTGCCGCCGCACGGGATCGGCCGGCAGCCAGGCCAGCGTGCCCACGGCCCCCACCAGCGCCAGCGGCACGGTGAGGAAGAACAGCGCCCGCCACGACCCGGCGCCCAGCAGCGCCGCGCCGAGCACCGGGCCCAGGATCGGCCCGATCAGCAGCGGCAGGCCGGTGACCGCCACCATCCGGCCGCGTCGTTCCGGCGCGACCGCGCCGAACCCGATGGCCATCCCGAGCGGCGTCATCAGCCCGCCACCGAGCCCCTGCGCCGCCCGCGCGGCGATCAGCCAGCCGAGGTCGCCTGCCGCCCCGGCGACGGCGGAGGCGACCGCGAAGCCGGCCAGCGCCACCTGGTAGATCCGCCGGGCGCCCCAGCGGGCGGCGAGCCCGGCGGCGAGCGGCATCGTCGTCACCATGCCCAGCGTGTACGCGGTGATGATCCACTGGACGGAGGTCAGGGACGCGCCGAACGCCGCCATCAGCCGCGGCAGCGCCACCACGACGATCGTGGCGTCCAGCACCGCCATCAGCCCGCCGAACGCCAGCACGAGCGCGGCGCGCACTTCGGGCCGGGTCAGCTTGTTCACTGCCGGCCGGCCAGGTCGGGGATCCGGACGGCGCGCAACGCACTGGCCCACGTCCGCAACTCGCCCATCGTCACGTGCAGCGCCTGCGCGGTGCCCGGCGGCGGGACGAACCGGCCGCCGGCGTCCACGTGCTCCCACGCCATCGGGATCAGCACCGCCTCCCGGATCGTCGTGGCCCGCAGCTCGGGCATGACGCCGCGCAACTGCTCCACGGCCCTGATGCCGCCGGAGGAGCCGTATCCGACGAAGGCGACCGGCTTGTACGCCCATTCGGTGAAGTGCCAGTCGATCGCGTTCTTCAGCGCCGCGGGGAAGCTGTGGTTGTACTCGGGGGTGAGAAACACGAATCCGTCGGCGTCGGCGAGCCGGCCGGCGATCGGCGACCCGGCCGCCCCGCCGGGCTGCATCTCGTGCATCGGCAGCGAGACCGTCGCCAGGTCGATCAGGTCGAGTTCGAGCCAGTCGAACGCGGTGAGCTCGTGTTCGAGCCATGCGGCGAGAGGGTCGGCCATCCTGGGCTTGCGGACGCTGCCGATCACCACGGCGATGCGGAGCCGGCCATCGATGTTGTCGGTCATGGCGACGACGCTAGAAGTTCGCCTATGGACGAACTCAAGCCACCGGACGACCGCCGTGGATCAGACCGCTCGTAGCCACTGGTCGAGGGCTGTGAAGTCGTCGTCGGTGAGGCCCCGGGGCGAGGGGACGTGATGGAGGAGGGCCCGGCCGGGATGGTGTGCGGGCACCCAGTCGCGATCGGCGTCGGTGATCTCGTCGTCGATCCAGACGAACGAGCGCCCCTTCGCCCAGGCCACCAGCGTCCTGGTCTTCCAGCAGAGCCCGAGCCACCGGTCCTCATGTTCGGCCTCGGCCGAGGGCTCGGGCCAGTTCACGACCGGCAGTCGTGGCAACCCGAGCCGAGGGGCGAGCTCGGCGTTCGCCTGGTCCTCCCAGGTCGTGGCCCAGACCAGGTCGCACGGCAGCGCCGCCAGCCGGAGCCCCACCTGCGGATCGAGCCGGGCCAGGTGCCCGCCGCCCGGCGGCGGAGGCCTTGAGCCGTCACCGAACGGCAGGAGCGGCCCGTCGACGTCGAGGAAGAGGAGGGGGCGTTCCCGGTGACTTGGCTTCGGCGGTTCCATCTGGACGGCGCTTCGCAGGTCGATCAGTCGGCCATGAAGACCGAGCGGGGTCTAGGTGATCATATCTACACTGACCGCATGCCGTTGGTATGGGTGACGGGGAATTCCGGTACCGGTAAGTCCACGATTTGCGGGATGTTGCGGGCTCGAGGCCACGTCGCGTTCGACGCCGATGACGACGGCTTCAGCCGCTGGATCGATCGGGACACGGGCGAGGTGGTGACGAACCCTCCGTACCCCGTCCCCGAGGGCTGGCTCGATCGGCATGGGTGGGCGATCGTCCGCGAGCGCGTCGAGTCCCTCGCCGAGGAGTCCCGTTCGCGGGTCGCGTTCCTGTGCGGGTCGGTGGAGAACGAGGCGGACGTACGCGATCTTTTCGACCTCATCGTGTGCCTGGTGATCGACGACGACACCCTCCGCCACCGCCTCGCCACCCGGACGACGAACACGTTCGGCCGGCACCCCGAGGAACTGGCGGCGGCCCTGATGTGGAACCCTCGGCTGCAACCGATCTACGAGCGCCGTGGCGCGACGATCGTCGACGCGTCCGAGCCGCTGGCCGAGATCGTGGAGCGGGTGATCGGCGCGGGCCACGACCTGGCGGAGCCGGGCCGGTAGCCCGCCGAAGGGCTCAGGTGCGGGTCCAGCGCTGGTTCGCGCCGCCGTGGCAGGTGTAGAGCTGGAGCCGGACACCGTTGGCGGTGCCCTGGCCCACCGCGTCCAGGCACAGCCCGGACTGCACTCCGGTGATGCCGCCGTCGGCGTTCAGCCGCCAGCGCTGGTTCGCGCCGCCGTGGCAGGCGTAGATCTGGATGCCGGCGCCGTTGCCCGCGCCGGCCGCGTCGAGGCACTTGCCGCCGTAGATCCGGAGCTCACCGGCCGCGGTGGCGGTCCACTGCTGGTTGGCGCGCCCGTTGCAGTCCCACAGCTGCACCTGGGTGCCGTCGGCGGTGGCCGCGCCGGGCACGTCCAGGCAGCGCCCGGAGCCGACGCCCCTGATCTGCCCGGCGGGCGGCGGGGTCGGCGTGGTGGTGGACGAGCCGTCGTCCAGGCCGAAGAAGCGGATGGCGCGCGCGGCCATCCCGGGGTGGGGCAGGTTGTGGCCGGCGCCGCTGATCGTGTACGTCTCCACCTGCCCGGACCCGTACACCCGCCGGGTCCAGCCGGACTGCGGGCTGTCCGTGGCGGTGGGGGTCTGACTCAGCCCGTGCACGTCGGTCCACTGGTCGGTCTCCTCCTGCAGCATCGTGTACGGCAGCACGTCGTCGGCGGTGCCGTGCCAGGCCATCACCCGCGGCCGGGGCCCGGCGTAGCCGGGGTAGGCGTCCCTGACCAGGTCGCCCCACTGCCGCGGGGTCTTGTCGCCGCAGCCGGCGGGGCCGAGGCACCCGTACGGGACCCCCGCGAACGGCGCGCCGGCCTGGAACACGTCCGGGTACGTGGCGAGCAGGTTGAGCGTCTCCATCGCGCCGGAGGAGAAGCCGGTGGCGAAGACCCGCCGCGGGTCGCCGTTGTAGCGCTGCAGCACGTAGTTCGTCATGGAGACGATCGACACCGGGTCGCTGCCGCCACCGTGCCGCAGCGCCTCGGCCGACCAGACGTCGAAGCAGTTGGACAGGCCGTTGGCGCTCTTGTTCGCCTGCGGGTAGATGACCACGAAGCCGTGCCGGTCGGCGAGGGAGGCGAACTCGGTGCCCTGGTGGAAGGACGGAGCCCAGCCGTTGCAGCCGTGCATCGCCACCAGCACGCCGGGTCTGGCCGCCACCCCGTCCGGGACGTACACGTACATCCGCAGGCCGCCGGGGTTGGCGCCGAAGCCCGTCACCTCGGTCAACGCCGCGGCCGAGGCGCCCGGCGTGGCCGTCACGAACATGGCCAGCGCGGTGATCCCCGCCGTGAGGAGCGCCACCACAGCGGCGCCGACGCCCACGTACCGGCTCGTTCGCGGTTCGCTTCGGTTCATGGTTCCGCCTCTCCGCTGTTAGCGCTAACGCCGACGGGGCCGAGCTCCTTGAAGGCAGTGGCGGGAGGTAGCGAACATGAGGCGGAAAGATACTGTCAAGAGCGCCTTAGCTTACGGTGACGGCGATGAACCCCGGCCACCTCGGGATGGGCCAGGTAGAGGCGATCAATCGAGCATGACGGGGCGATGAAAGTTTCACAGAAGCTCGGCCGGCCCAGTGGTCGATCCGAAACATTTCAAGCGCTCTGGCCACGCAACGCACCAGTACAGCGCCCTCTCGAAGAACGATCTGTTACGAAAGTTTCACTCGATTCTTGACAACTTTCGGCGACCTTCACACACTGAGTGCCCGAGGTGAGCTCCCCCACCTCCAGTACGCGCTCCGACGGCGAGCCGTACCGCACCCATGATTCGCCCCTGGAGGCTCAAGCATGGCTGTACCCGACATGCCCCCACTCACCGCCAGGCGACCTCAACGCGCCCGCCGCCGAGCGCTGCTCACCGGCGCGATCGGCGCATTCGGCCTGATCACGGCACTGGCGACGGCGATCCCGGCCGTCGCCGCGGAGAGCACGCTGGGCGCGGCGGCGCAGCAGAGCGGCCGCTACTTCGGCACCGCCATCGCCTCGGGCAAACTCGGCGACTCCGCCTACACGACCATCGCCGGCCGCGAGTTCGACATGGTCACGGCCGAGAACGAGATGAAGATCGACGCCACCGAGCCCAACCGGGGACAGTTCAACTTCTCCGCCGGGGATCGCGTCTACAACTGGGCCGTGCAGAACGGCAAGCGGGTCCGCGGGCACACGCTGGCCTGGCACAACCAGCAGCCGGGCTGGATGCAGCAGCTGTCCGGCAGCACGCTGCGCCAGGCGATGATCAACCACATCAACGGGGTCATGAACCACTACAAGGGCAAGATCTACGCCTGGGACGTGGTCAACGAGGCCTACGCCGACGGCAATTCCGGCGGCCGGCGTGACTCCAACCTGCAGCGCACCGGCAACGACTGGATCGAGGTGGCCTTCCGCACCGCACGCGCCGCCGATCCGGCCGCCAAGCTCTGCTACAACGACTACAACATCGACAACTGGTCCTGGGCCAAGACGCAGGGCGTCTACAACATGGTCCGCGACTTCAAGTCGCGTGGCGTGCCGATCGACTGCGTGGGCCTGCAGTCGCACTTCAACGGCAACAGTCCCTACAACAGCAACTACCGTACGACCATCCAGAGCTTCGCCGCGCTGGGGGTCGACGTGCAGATCACCGAGCTGGACATCCAGGGCGGCTCGGCCACCACGTACGCCAACGTCGTCAACGACTGCCTGGCGGTGCCGCGGTGCACCGGCATCTCGGTCTGGGGCGTGCGCGACACCGACTCCTGGCTCGGCTCCGGCGCCAGCGCGCTGCTCTTCGACGGCAACGGCAACAAGAAGGCCGCGTACACCGCCGTGCTGAACGCGCTCAACGGCGGCACCACGACGCCGCCGCCCGGCGGCGGAGACGAGGGGCAGCTCAGGAGCACGGCCTCCGGCCGCTGTGTGGACGTGCCCAACGCCGGCACCGCCGACGGCACCGCGGTGCAGCTGTGGGACTGCAACGGCCAGAGCAACCAGCAATGGGAGCAGACCTCGGCCGGTGAGCTGCGGGTCTACGGCAACAAGTGCCTGGACGCCGCGGGCACGGGCAACGGCGCCCGGATCCAGATCTACTCCTGCTGGGGCGGCGACAACCAGAAGTGGCGCGTCAACTCCGACGGCACGATCGTGGGCGTCCAGTCCGGGCTCTGCCTCGACGCCGTCGGCGGCGGCACCGGCAACGGCACGGGCCTGCAGCTCTACAGCTGCTGGGGCGGCAGCAACCAGAAGTGGACCTACACCGCGTGAGTTCCCCCGGCTGATCGCCCTCCGCTGAAAGACAGCGGGTTTCGGCCCCCGAAGACAGCGGCCACCCCCGTCCGCACCGGGAGCGGACGGGGGTGGCCGCACGGCGTGCCCGCGCCACCCGTCCGTCCCGTGTCCCCTGACTAGACTGCGGCCATGACCACGGAGTCGTCCCCTCTCACCATCGCCCAGCTCGCCGAGCTGGCCGGTGTCTCCACCGCGACGGTCTCCAAGGTCGTGAACGGCCGCGCCGAGGTCTCGTCCAAGACCCGCGCCGCCGTCGAGGAGCTCATCAGCCGGCACGGCTACCGCCGCCAGCGCCGCCGCTCCACCCCGACGGCCCTGGTCGAGCTGGTCTTCCATGCCCTGGAAGGCGACTACCCCGTCGAGATCACCAAGGGCGTGGCGAACGTCGCGCGCGAGCACGACCTCACGGTCGCCATCTCCGACCTGCGCCGCGACCAGTCCGCCGCGGACGCCTGGCTGGAGGGCGTGCTGCGGCGCCGCCCGAGCGGCGTGATCGCCGTGTTCTCCGGCCTGACCGAGGCCCAGCACGCGCAGCTCGCCCGCCGCGAGATCCCGCTGGTCCTGCTCGATCCGGCGGACGTGCCCAGCGGGAACATCCCCTCGGTCGGCGTCGGCAACTGGAACGGCGGCCTCACCGCCACCCGCCACCTCCTCGAACTCGGGCACCGCCGCATCGCCATCATCACCGGGCCCGACTCCGCCCTGTCCAGCCGGGCCCGCCTCGACGGCTACCGCACCGCCCTCGACCTGGCCGGACTGCCCGCCGACCCCGAGCTCATCGGCCGCGGGGACTTCCTCATCGAAGGCGGCCTGGCGGCGGCGCGGCGCATGCTCCGCCTGCCCGACCGGCCCACCGCGATCTTCGCCACCAACGACGGCCAGGCCATCGGCGCCTACCACGCGGCCCACCAGCTCGGCCTGCGCATCCCCGACGATCTCAGCGTGGTCGGCTTCGACGACATGCCGTCGGTGAGATGGGCGATCCCGCCGCTGACCAGCGTCCGCCAGCCGCTCACCGCCATGGCCGCCGCCGCCACGACCATGCTGCTGGCCCTGGCCCAGGGCGAGCCGCCGGCGCAGAACCGGGTCGAGCTGGCCACGGAGCTCGTCGTCCGCGCCAGCACCGCCCCGCCCCCGGCCGCCTGAGCCGGCCTCGCGGCTACCGCAGCCCGCCGACGGACAATCCTCCCCGCCAGTGCCGCTGGAGGCTGAAGAAGGCGATGACGAGCGGGACGACCGAGACGAGAGCACCCAGGATGATCAGGCTCCAGAGTGAGGTGCTGCCCGCGTTGTTGGCCGACGCGATGCCCTGCCAGAGGCCGAGCCCGACGGTGACGGGGAAGAGCCGGTTGTCCGACAGCATGGCGAGCGGCAGGAAGTAGTTGTTCCACGAGGCCACGGCCGACAGGAGCAGCACCGTGACCACCGCGGGCCGCATCAGCGGAAAGGCGACCTGGAGGAACGTGCGTATCTCACCCGCGCCGTCGGCCCGCGCCGCGTCCAGGATCTCGTCCGGGACGGCGTCACGCGCGTAGACGTGCATCAGGTAGACGCCGAACGGGTTGAGCAGGGAGGGGAGGATCACCGCCCAGATCGTGTTGGTCAGGCCGAACTCGGAGAACATCATGAAGGTGGGGATGACCAGGGCCGTCGCCGGCACCATCAGCGCGCCGAGCACGAGCGAGAAGCTGAAGCGCCGGCCGGCGAAACGGTATTTGGCGAACCCGTAGCCGGCCATGACGGCCAGGATCGTGGCGCCGATCCCGCCCGCGAACGCGTACAGCGTGGAGTTGAGTATCCACCTGCCGTAGATGCCGTTGTCGTAGGTGAACAGCTGCTGGAGGTTGCCGAGGTAGTCGATCCGGTCGGTGAACCACAGGGTGTTGCCGCCGCCGAACAGGCCGGGCGCGTCCTTGGAGCTGTTGACGATGACCCACCAGAACGGCACGAGGAAGTACACGACCAGGAAACCGAGCAGCACCTGCAGGGGCAGGTGGCGTTGCGGCCGGCGGCGGACGCCGGCGCGGGAGCGGGCATTCGTCACAGGAAGCTCCTCCGCTTGCGGGTGAAGAACAGGAAGGCGTAGACGCCGACGAAGACGATCCCGCCGAGAGCGAAGGAGATCGCTGATCCGTAGTTGAAGTTCGCCAAGGCGAACGCCTGCTGATAGGCGTACATGTTGGGGGTGAAGTCGGGTCCGATCGTGCCGGCCGCGAGGGATCGCAGGATCTGTGGTTCGTTGAAGAACTGCAGGGTGCCGATGAGTGCGAAGACCAGGATCAGCAGCAGCGCCGGCGCGATCAGCGGGATCTTGATGCGCAGGGCGACCTGCCATTTGCCGGCGCCGTCCATGCGGGCGGCCTCGTAGAGCGCGGGGTCGATGCCCTGGAGCGCCGCGTACAAGATGATCATGTAGTAGCCGGCCCACTGCCAGGTGACGATGTTGACCAAGCCGTAGAAGATCAGGTTGCCGCCGAGGAAGTCGGGCGGAGTGGCGCCGAACAGGCCGAACAGGTCGGAGAGCGGCCCGAAGCTCTTGCTGTAGAGGAATCCCCACATGACGGCGCCGATGACGGTCGGAATCGCATACGGGAGGAAGATCATGAGACGGGAGAAACGGGCGAACAGGGAGGTCACCGTATCCAGGATCAGGGCCATCGCGAGCGCGATGATGATCTGCAAGGGGATGGAGACCAGCGAGAAACGGATGACGAACCACGACCCGGACAGGAAACTCGGGTCGGTGAACGCTTTCACGTAGTTGTCGAAGAGGACGAAACTGATGCCGCCGATCAGCTTCTTCTGGAAGAGACTGAGATAGAGCGCGTACGCGAGCGGCGCGATGAGCAGGGCGAGAAACACGATTCCGAAGGGCCCGACGAAGAGCCATCCCATCACGTGCTCGCGCAGGCGCGCCTTGCCGGGCGTCCTGGGCTTGTCTCGGGTGCTCGGCGCACTCTTGTCGATCATGAGGGTCAACCTGGACTCCCGGGAGGTCGATGCTGGGGGTCGCGGGTGGGCCGCCCGGTGCGGGACGGCCCACACCGTGGGTCACTGAACGGTGAAGCCCTGTTCCTTCGCGTACTTCGCCACGTCCTCCTGCACCCGGTCGGCGGCCTGCGCACCGGTGACGGAGCCTTCGATGAGCGCGCTGACCTGCTTCGTCATGGCGTCGAAGTAGTACTGGCCGAACGGGCTGTAGGTGACGCCCTTGTAGGCGTTCGCGGCGGGGACGTAGACCTCCTTGTTGGCCTGCTGGCCGTCGAAGAAGGCCACCTTCAGGTTCACGAACTCGGGATCGTTGAGCGCCTGGAGGTTGAGCGGGAAGATGATCTGGTTGGTCCAGCCGTGGGTGAGCGACTCCTTGTCGGCGTACAGGCCGAAGGCCGCCTTCGCGGCGAGTTCGGGGTTCTTGGCCTGGCTCGTCACAGAGAAGGCGGATCCGCCCCAGTTCACCTGCACCGGGTTGGCGGCATCCCACTGCGGGAGGGGCGCGACGGCGAACTTCCCGGTGTCCTCGCCCTTGCCGACGCCTGCGCCGGTGAGGTAGCCGGGCGCCCAGGCGGCCGAGATGTACGTGGCGTACTTGCCGTTGATCACGCCGGAGATGTACTCGGGGGTGAACTGGTCCTGCGTCCCGACCAGCCCGTCCTTCGCCAGGCGGCCCCAGTAGTCGAGCACGTCCTTGGAGGCCTGGTCGTTGAGCTTGACGCCGATGGAGCTCTGCTGCGCCGGATCGTAGGTGAAGGGGGCCGCGCCCTTCTGGATCTGCAGCGCCATCGTGAGGGCCGACACGTTCGCGGCGAAGTCGCCGAACGCCGGGCCGCCGGCGTCCTTGATCTTCTTGGCCGCCTCTTCGTACTCGGCCCACGTCTTCGGCGGCTTGATGTCGTACTTGTCGAAGATGTCCTTGCGGTAGATCATCGCCATCGGGCCGCCGTCGACGGGCACGCCGTAGACGGCGTCGCCGACGGAGACGTCCTTCCAGGCGCCCTCGCTGTAGTTGGCCTTGGCCGCGTCGAAGCCGTACTTCTTGATGTCGACCAGCGCGTTCTGGATCTGGAAGGTCGGGATGCGGTCCATCTCGATCATGATCACGTCGGGTGCGCCGGTGCCGGCCGAGATGGCGGTCTGGAACTTGTCGTACTCGTCGCTGCCCTGGCCGACGTTGGTCCAGCAGACCTGCACCTCGGCGTTCTGCTTGTTGAAGTTGTCGACGACGAGCTGCATGTTGGGGTACCAGCCCCACATCGTCACGACCGGCAGGTCCTTCTTGGGGATCGTGTTCGTGCAGTTGCTGGCGCCGCCGCCGCTCGCGGTGGTCGCGCCGCCCCCTCCTCCGCCGGAGGAGCAGGCCGTGAGCGCGGTCGCGGCGGCCAGCACGGCCACCGCGGCAGAGATCCGGTTCTTGTTCATTCGCATATTTCCCTTGCGGATCGCGGCGCACGAAGGTCGTGCGCCGCCGTGGAGACCGAGCGATCGGGCGGGGACGGGACCCGGGTGGCGAGCACCCGGGCCCCGTCCGTCGCGCCGATCCTCATGTGAGCGCTAACAGCACGCCCAGGCGATCTCGCTCAGCGCTTGCGGCTCAGCGTTGGACGATCAGCGCTTGAACAGGCGCGGAGCGAGATCGATGAGGTTCTTCTGCCACACGTCCCAGCCGTGCGGTCCGGGGGTGACCCCGTCGAACTCGTAGCGGATGCCGAGCGTGTTCAGGGTGTCCAGGGACGCCATGAACGACGGGTAGACGAAGTCCGTCCGGTCGCCGACGTACAGGCGCAGCAACCTGGTGCCGTCGTTGATCGCCTTCGCGTCGACGCCGGCGCCGCTGCCGAACCCGGCCGAGAAGGCCGCGACGTAGGCGAACTGGCCGGGGTTCGCCTTGAGCATCCCGAACGTCTGCCCGCCTCCCATCGACAGACCGGCGAGGGCCTGCCGCGAGGGGTCGCTGGAGATGTTGTAGTGCTCGCGGGCCGCCGGTGCGAGGTTCTCCAGCAGCTCCTTGTTGAAGTCGGACACGTTGCCGTTGCCCATCACGACCACCATCGGCACCAGGTTCCCGTCGAGGAAGTGGTGGTCGAGGATCTGCTTGGCCCGGCCCATCTCCACCCAGTCCGTGTAGTTCTGGCCGCCACCGTGCTGGAGGTAGAAGACGGGGTACGGCTCCGCGCGCTCCGGGTCGTAGCCCGGCGGGGTCCAGACCAGCGCGGTCCGGTCCTCGTTCGCGACGGCGCTCCGGTACGTCAGGCGCTCGACCGCGCCGCCCCGGCCGGCGGGCACGTCCGTGACCATGCGGGCCCGCTCGCCGGCGACCAGGAAGGTGCTCCAGGTCGGCTCGGTGGTCACCCTCGTCGGGTTCGACACGTCCTTGACCGAGGTGCGGTCCACGATCAGCCGGTAGTAGTAGAACCACGGGTCGAGCGGCCCCACGGTCACCCGCCAGCGGTCACCGGCACGCGTCATCGGGACGCGCAGCCAGCTACCGCCCGGCGCCCAGTTCGCCCAGACCTTGACGTTCTGCGCGTTCTGGAAGTCCGTCGTCGTCTCGAAGGTGACGAAGCCGTCCTTGGTCACGAACGGCGTCGGCGTGGTGCCCGGCGCCGGCGGGGTGAACTCGCCCTTCAGCCGCCCGTGCCCGGCGCTCGGGCCGTGGTCGCGCACCTTGCGGAACAGCCGCGGCACGAAGTCGACGAGGTTCTCCTGCCAGGCGTTCCAGTTCGCCCCGGCGTCGGGGTTGACCCCGTCGAACTCGTAGCCGACGCGGGCGCGGTCCAGCGCCTTCGTCAAGCGGCCGGTCGCGTTGTACGCGGGGTCCGTCACGTTGCCCGTGTACAGACGTACCAGCTTGACCTGGCGGTCGTCCGCCTTCACCTCCGTCAGGAGACCCGAGAACGAGCCGGCGTAGGCGTAGCGGGACGGGCGGGTCAGCGCGGCCCGCAGCGCCCGCGCGCCGCCCTCGGCCACTCCGGCGATCGCCTGGTGCGCCGGGTCGCGGTGGACGCGGTAGCGGTCGGCGACCGCCTTCCGCAGGTCCTCGCCGACCGCCGCGCCGCCGTCACTGATCACGACCACCATCGGCTCCATGGCTCGCCGGATCGTCAGGTTGTCGAAGATCTGCCTGGCCCGGCCGAGGTCGAGCCAGTCGGTGGCGCTCACGCCGTCGCCCGGCTGCAGGAACAGCACGGGGTAGGGCTTTCTGGCGGTGTATCCCGGGGGCGTCCAGACCAGGGCCTTGCTCCCGGCGCCGTAGGTCAGGGTGTCGATCGTGCCGCCCTGCCCCTCGGGCGCGTCCGCCAGTGGGCGCGCCGCGTCGCCGGCCACGAAGAAGGTGCTCCGGATCGGGTCGGACGCCACGACAGTGCTGTTCGTCGGGTCCTTGAGCCCCTTGGTGTCATCGCCCGTGACCCGGTACGAGTACAGTCCTGGCTTGAGCGGGCCGAGGACGCCCGACCAGACGTCGCCCCGCCGGGTGAGGCCGAACTCCGCCCAGGCGGACGAGGGGCCGATGTTGCCCTCGATGACGACCTGCGACACCGGGCCCACAGCGGCCTCGACGGCGGCCACCGGAACGGTGAAGGACGCGTAGCCGTCCTCGGAGACCGTCAGCCACGGCGTGTCCGCCGCCGCCGGCCGCGGCACGAGCAGCACCGCCGCGATCGTCAGGAGCGCGGCGGTGATCGCGGCGAACCCGCGCCCGCCGCTCTGGGGGTGTGACCTGCCGTGATAACCTAAAAATGGCATGCGAAAACTCCCTTGATGGTCGGCCACGGTTGATGCCCGGGCGGCCGACCGGATGTCTGCGGTGGATCCTCAGTGGCCGGTGTTCGCACCTCCCATTCCGTCGTCGGGGTCGTCAGCTTGCCCACCTGACGTTCGTTGCCACGAGCGTCAGGTGCGCCGGGACGCCACACCTCACGGTGACGTCACGATCACAGGACTAGCCTGGTGCGGTGGTGGAGCCGCGCACCACCAGGCGGGTCGGGAGCACGACCCGGCGCGGGCCCTCCCAGTCGCCACGCACCAGCGACATGAGCATGCGCGCGGCCTCGTTCCCGAGCCGGTACATCGACTGGTCCACGGTGGTCAGCCTCGGCTCGGCCAGTGCCGACTCGGGGATGTTGTCGAAGCCGGCCACCGACAGGTCGCCCGGAACGCCGAGCCCCAGCTCCCTGGCGACCTCCATGGTCTTCAGCGCCATCCCGTCACTGGCCGCGAAGACGGCCGTCGGCCGGTCGGGCCGATCCAGCAGCGCACGCGCGAGCGGGGCCGCCGAGTCCGGGTCGAAGCTCCCCCGCGCGATCAGCCGCGGGTCGATCGGCACGCCGGCCTCGGCCAGCGCCGTGCGATAGCCCTGCTCGCGTGACCACGCGGCCTCGATGCCGGCCCGGCCGGCGATGAAGCCGATGCGCCGATGCCCGAGGCCGAGCAGGTGCTCGACCACCGCGGTGGCGCCCGCGAAGTTGTCGGCCGTCACCGACGGCGCCTCCGAGCCCCGCGCCGGATCGATGACCACGACCGGGGTGCCGCTGCGCACCTCGCGCGAGGGCGTGACCACGATGCATCCGTCGGTGAGCGTGCCCGACAGGCGGGCCAGGTGCCGTTGTTCCCAGCCGTCTGAGTAGGTGCCGTAGAGGTCGCTGTTGGCGTAGATGATCAGATCGAAACCCGACTGGCTCAGGGCGTCCATCACCCCTTTCAGCACCTCGGCGGTGTAGGACTGGAAGCTGTGGGTGACCAGCCCCAGGACGTTGGTCCGGCTGCTGCGCAGGCTCGTGGCCACCAGGCTCGACTCGTAGCCGAGCTGCTCGATGGCCGCGCGGACCTGTTCGACGGTGCTCGCCCTGACGCCGTAACGCCGGTTCACCACCCGCGAGACGGTCGCCGTGGAGACTCCCGCCAGCCGGGCGACATCACTCATCGTCACCGGAGCGCCGCCGTCGGCCATGGTGCCTCACCAATTGCAATCGTTATCGGTTACGTTTGCAGCCGCAAAGTTAAGCGATGTCGATCCTGGAAACAAGGGCTTTTCGGCTGGATGTTCTTGGGGTAGAGACATGACCGGATCCTTCTGTTCATGGCGTGGGGGCGGGGCCCGTCGAGTCGCGGACACTGAGGGTGGTCGCCAGCTGGAGGTGCCGCGATGCGGGCTGGACCCCGTCCGCCATGCCGAGAATGGTCTCCACGGCCATCCGCCCCATCCCTTCCAGCGGCTGCCGGACCGACGTGAGCCGCGGCGTGGTCCACTCGGTCTGCGGCGTGTCGTCGAACCCCGTGACCGACAGCTCGCCCGGCACGGAGATGCCCAGCTCCTTGGCCGCCGCCAGCACTCCGACGGCGATCTCGTCGTTGCCCGCGACGATCGCGGTCGGCCGCTCCCCGGACGTGAGGAGATCGCGGGCGTGGCGCCGCCCGGCCTCGACGGAGAACGCCTCGTGGCGGATCAGCGCGCGGTCCGGGGCGAGGCCGGCCGAGTCGAGCGCGGCCTGGTAGCCGTGGAAGCGTTCGATCGAGGGAGCCGAGCCGACCGGCCCGCCGATCCAGCCGATCCTGCGGTGGCCGAACTTGATCACGTGTTCGGTCGCGGAACGGCCGCCCGCCCAGTTGGTGGAGCCGATGCTGACCAGCCGTGACTCCGTCGTGTCGATGGGATCGATGGTCACGACGGGCAGCGAGAGATCCTCGGCGGCGCCGAGCACCGAGTCGGGCACCGCGACGGCCAGCGCGATGAGGCCGACGACGCCGGTCGCCTGCTGCTCCCCGATCCAGGCGCCCGCCGCCGGGCGGCTCATGCTGATCGGCTCGCCGGGCGGCAGGCGGAGCAGGAGCTCGGCCTGCGCCGACGTGGCGGCCATGAGAATGCCCTGGAGCACCGTTCCGGCGTAACGGGACTCCACGATGTCGAGCACGGTGACGAGGGTGCGCTCGCGCGGCTGCTCGTGCCGCGCCGCCGTCGGCTTGTAGCCGATCTCGGCCATGACGCCGAGCACCAGCTCGCGCGTCTTCGCGCCCACGTCGCTGCGCCCGTTGAGCACCTTGGACGCGGTCGTCGGCGAGACGCCGGCCAGCCGGGCGACGTCGGCCAGGGTGGCTCGATCAGAACGACCTCGCCCTCGCATCACGACTTTCCCCTCCCCGGGCTCCGAAATTATTTCGAAACCTATCACGCGCGCTTCGCTCCAGCGGCTTCCGTTCGTCACCCCGTTGACACGGCGAAGAGGGGACACCTAGTGTCCTCGCCATACCGAATAAGTTGCGAAATAATTTCGGAACGCCCAGGAACGAGAGGAGAGGGCCATGAGGCTCTCCCACAAGCTCAGGCTCCTTTCCGCGGCACTCGCGCCGATGCTCGCGCTGACCGCGTGCTCGGGCAGCGGCTCCAGCGCTGACGGCGGTGGCGGCGAGCGAACGAAGATCACGGTCTGGAGCTGGGACGGCACCGTCGAGAAGGCCGTCCCCGGCTTCCAGGCCGCGCACCCTGACATCACAGTCGAGGTCGTCAACGCGGGCTCGTCCCAGGACGAGTACAAGGCGCTCGACAACGCCATCCAGGCCGGCTCGGGTGTCCCCGACCTGGTCATGTTCGAGTACTTCGCGGTGCCGTACTTCGCCGTCCCCGGCAAGCTCGCCGACCTCGGGGAACTCGGCGCCGACCGGCTCAAGCAGGACTTCGTCCCGGCCGCGTGGAGCGACGTGACGGTCAACGGCAAGGTCTACGCGGTGCCCTCCGACTACGGGCCGTCGGCGATGTTCTACAACGCCGCCACGCTCAAGAAGGCCGGCATCGAGGAGCCCCCCGCCACCTGGGAGGCGTACTACGAGGCCGCCAAGAAGATCCACGCCCTCGGCGACGACTACTACATCGCCCAGGACACCGGCGACATCTTCTTCCTGCTCTCCCTCATCTGGCAGGCCGGCGGCCGCCCCTTCAAGGTGGACGGCACCAAGGTGCGCATCGACTTCACCGACCCCGGCACGACCAAGGCCGTGGCCTTCTGGCAGAAGCTGCTCGACGAGGGCCTGATCAACACCAAGATCACCGGGTGGTCCGACGACTGGAACCGGGCGCTCAACGACGGAACCCTGGCCACCCAGACCATGGGCGGCTGGCTGACCTCCACGCTGCCCGAGCGCGCGCCGAAGTCCTCCGGCGACTTCCGGGTCGCGCTGATGCCGCAGTGGCAGCAGGGCGCCAAGACCGGCGCGGCGAACGGCGGCAGCTCCTTCGGCATCCCGGCCGCGGCCGAGCACAAGGAGGCGGCCTTCACCTTCCTCGAGTACTTCACGCACGGCGGCGGCCTGTCCACCCGCGTCGACGCCGGCGCCTTCGTGCCGAACCTGTCGGTGCTGGACGACGAGGAGTTCCAGGGCAAGGCCAACCCGTACTTCGGCGACCAGAAGGTCGGCGCCGTGCTGGCCGAGGCCTCGGAGATCGTCGGTGACGGCTGGCAGTACCCGCCGTTCTTCGAGTGGGCCCGCTCGATCTACGGCGATCTGGCCTCCCCGTTCTACACGACGGGCAAGGGCTCGCTCGCCGAGGTCCTCGAACAGTGGCGGCAGCGCTGCGTCCAGTACGGCAACGAGCAGGGTTTCGAGGTGAGCTGACCGGTGGCGCCGACCCGCAAGCGCCGGAGGTCACCGATCGGGCTGGCGTTCATCGCGCCCTTCGGCACGCTGTTCGCGCTCGTCTTCGTCGTGCCCATCCTCTACGCCGCCTACCTGAGCCTCTTCCAGGACAAGCTCGTCGGCGGCAACACGTTCGTCGGATTCGCCAACTACGTCAAGCTGGTCCAGGACCCGCAGTTCTGGGACGGTACGGGACGCGTCGTCTCGTTCACCGTCGTCCAGGTGCCGATCATGCTGTTCTTCGCCATGGCCCTGGCGCTGGCGCTGGACTCCATGCGTCTGCACGGCGCGAGGTTCCTGCGGGTGACGATCTTCCTGCCGTACGCGGTGCCGGCGATCGTGTCGACGCTCATGTGGGGCTTCCTCCTGGGCGTCAAGTACGGCCTGTTCGGCAGCCTCAACCGGGCCCTGGGCACCGACCTCGACCCGTTCACCCCCAGCACCACGCTCATCTCCATCGGGGTGATGGTGACGTGGGCGTTCACCGGGTTCAACATGCTCATCTTCTACGCCGCACTCAAGGCCATCCCGCGCGAACTGTACGAGGCGGCTGCCATCGACGGGGCCGGCGAGTTCCAGATCGTCCGGCGGATCAAGCTGCCGGCCCTGCGCGGGTCGCTGGTCGTCACGATCATCTTCTCGATCATCGGTACGTTCCAGATGTTCAACGAGCCGCAGATCCTGCCGTCGATGGTGGCCAACAGCGGCGTCACCACCTTCTACACGCCCAACCTGTACGCCTACAACCTGGCGTTCACCGGGTCGCAGCAGGGTTACGCGGCGGCGCTCGCGCTCGTCATGGCGGCGATCACGATCGCCGTCGCCTACGCCGTCCAGATCAGAGGGCTGAGGAATGCAGATCGCTAGCCGCCGGCTCCCCACGGTGGACAATCCCAGGAGGAGCACGACCCTCACGGTGATGACGGGACTGTTCACCCTGTACTGCCTGCTACCGCTCGGCTGGCTGGTCGTCAACGCCACCAAGTCGCAGGCCGACTTCGTGTCGACGTTCGGGCTCGCGCCCGGCCGCGAGTTCGCCCTGTGGGACAACATCGCGCAGGTGTTCACCTACCAGGACGGGATCTTCGCGCGGTGGCTGCTCAACACCCTGCTCTACGTCGTCGTGGGCGCGACCGTGTCCACGTTCCTGGCCGCCCTCGGCGGGTACGCCCTGGCCAAGCTCGACTTCCGCGGCAAGCGGACGTTCCTCCTGGTCGTGCTGGGGTCGATCTCGGTGCCCGGCATCGCCCTGGCGATCCCGCAGTTCCTGCTGTTCGCGCACATCGGCCTGACCAACACGCCGTGGGCGGTGCTCATCCCGTCCTTCATCAACCCGTTCGGGTTGTACCTGATGTGGGTGTTCACGGCCGAGGCGGTGCCGTCGGGCCTGCTGGAGGCCGCGAAGATCGACGGCGCCGGAGAGTTCAGGACCTTCCTGCAGATCGCGCTGCCGCTCCTCGCGCCGGCCGGCGTGACGGTGCTGCTCTTCTCGTTCGTGTCCATCTGGAACAACTACTTCCTGCCGCTGATCATGCTCAAGGATCCCGCCTGGTATCCGCTGACCGTGGGCATCAACCAGTGGAACAAGCTGGGTTCGGCCGCCGGGAACGGCGCACTCGTCCAGAACCTCGTGATCACGTCGGCGCTGCTCACGATCGTCCCGTTGATCATCGCGTTCCTCAGCCTGCAGCGGTACTGGCAGTCGGGCCTGTCGCTGGGCGCCGTCAAGGGCTGATCCATCCATGCCGACCCGTCGAAGAGAAGTGAGGCGATGAAGAGCGAGCCCCGGTTGCGGATCGACGGCGAGCCGCGCGCGGAGACCGCGCTGCCGCACGTCTGGAGCAGATGCATCGGCGCCGGCCGGGCGAACGAGGCGCTGCGCGCGGACTGGCAGCGCCAGTTCGCCGAGGTGGTCGCCGCGACGGGGGTCGAGTACCTCCGCTTCCACGGCGTCTTCCACGACGACATGTTCGTCTACCGGGACGGCTACGGCGGCGGCTTCGGCCCCGACTCCCCCCTCCCCTCCCCCGTGTACACCTTCGGCTACGTCGACAAGGTCTTCGACCTCCTCCTGGACCTCGGCGTCCGTCCCTTCGTCGAGCTGGGCTTCATGCCGCGCGGGCTGGCCACGCGGACCGAGACCGTGTTCTGGTGGGGCGCCCACTGCAGCCCGCCCAACGACATGGCGCGCTGGGTCGAACTGGTCACGAGAACGGTCGAGCACTGGATCGACCGGTACGGCCTCGACGAAGTGCGGCGATGGCGCTTCGAGGTGTGGAACGAGCCGAACCTCGTCCCCTACTTCTGGACCGGCACGAAGACCGAGTACTTCCAGCTGTACGAGCACACCGTACGCGCGATCAAGTCGATCGACCCGGCCCTCAAGGTCGGCGGGCCGGCCACGAGCGTCTTCGTGCCCGACGACCGCTACAACGGCGAGACCGAGGATCGCTCCGCCTCGCTCGCGACGGCCGCCGCGACCGACGTGGACGCGCTCGACTGGCGCCCGGTCTGGATCGAGGACTTCATCGCCTGGTGCGCCGCACGGGCCCTGCCGATCGACTTCGTCTCGGCCCACCTCTACCCCACCGACTTCGCCTACGGCGCGAACGGCGAGGCCGTGCACATCACCCGGTACGCCGACGCCACGTACGACGACCTGACGCTCCTGGGCGAACTCGTGCGCGACAGCCCGTATCCCGAGGCCGAGATCCACATCAGCGAGTGGTCCACGTCTCCTTCGGCCCGCGACTTCATCCACGACACGCCGTTCGCGGCGACCTACATCACCCGGTCGTACCTGCGGTGCGCGTCCCTGGCCGACTCCATCTCGTACTGGACGTTCACGGACGTGTTCGAGGAGGGCGGCGCCGGGATCGGGCCGTTCCACGGCGGGTTCGGGCTGGTGAACGAGGGCGGCATCCACAAGCCCACGTTCCACGCGTTCACGATGCTGGGGCGGCTCGGCGACCGGCTGCTCCTCTCGACGCCCCACGGGGTCGTCACCCGGGACAGCCGGACGTCGGCCGTGTCGGCGGTGTTCTTCAACTATCCCGAGGACATGGAGATGAAGGGCGTCGCCGCGTGCGGCTCCTACCCGGCGGCCCGCGCGCTGGCCGAACGGGGACCCGCCAGGCGCGTCCGCCACTCGATCGGCGGCCTGCGTCCCGGCGGGACGTTCCTCGTCGAGATCCTGGACTGGGAGCACGGCAACGTCGCCGAGGCGTGGTACCGGCTCGGCTCGCCGCTCAACCTGTCCCGGGCCGAGCACGACCACCTGAGCGGCGTCGCCGACGCGCTCCTGCGGTACACGCTGACCGTGCCCGACGACGGGGTGCTCGACCTGGACGTCGAACTCGCGCCCTGGGCGGTGATGTCGCTGACGCAGGCGTCCTGACCATGGTGCGGGCCGTCGCCAGGGGATGCCGGTGACGGCCCGCGCCGTGGCCGGGGTCAGGTACGGGTCCAGCGCTGGTTGGCGCCGCCGTTGCACGACCAGATGGTCAGCTTAGTGCCGTTGGCGGTGGCGTTGCCGGGCACGTCCAGGCACTTGTTCGCGCCGACGGCGGTGACGGTGCCGTCGGCGTTGAGGCGCCACTTCTGGTTGTTCTGCCCGTTGCAGTCCCAGATGATGACCGTGGTGCCGTCGGCCGTGCCTGCGCCGTTCACGTCCAGGCACTTGCCGCCGTAGACCCGCAGCTCGCCCGCGCTGGTCGTGGTCCACTGCTGGTTCACCTGCCCGTTGCAGTCCCAGATCTGCGCCTGCGTGCCGTTGGCCTGCGAGGACCCGGCGTCCAGGCACCGGTCCGACCCGGCGCCCCGCAGCGCGCTCGTGGTGTCCGGGGGCGAGCCGTCGCCCTGGCCGACGCCCCTGCCGTTGAAGGTGATGGAGTCCAGGTCGAACGCGTTCGCGGACGGCGCTTTGAACACGACGTGGATGTTGCGCGTGCCGCCGGGGTCGGTGACCCGCACCGCGGGCAGCGACACGTAGGTGTTCCAGCCCCCGGTCGCCGGCACGGTGCTGGTGGCGAGGAGGGCACCGGCCGGCGAGTCGGCGCGCAGTTCGATGGAGGCCCCGGTGCCGGACGGCGCCGAGACGCGGAAGGACACCGTGTCGATGCCGGACAGGCTGATCGGGGTGAAGGAGATCCAGTCGTTGTTGGAGATGTCACCGATGCGCCTGCCGCCTTCGGCTCCGGACTCGTCGATGACGCGGATCCCGGACGAGCCGGTGAAGTGCTCGGCCTGCTTGTGCTTGGGCTGCAGGGTGATGCCGGCGGAGCCCTTCAGGCCGCCGGAGTCGGTGTAGTCGGCGGACAGGGCGTAGTAGACGTTGGAGGCCTCGTCATGGCCGGAGGCGGTGGTCGTGACCGTCCCGGTGCACCCGGTGTACTGGCCGGTGTCGTGGGCGTGCTGGTCGTGGCCGAGCGCGGTGATCACGTTGACCTTGGCGCAGTCGGCGGCGCCGTCCTCGGCGTCGGTGACGTTGACCGTGTAGTCCACCTCGTCGCCGAAGTCGATGAACCCGCCGTCGGGCGGAGCCGAGAAGGCCACCTTGGGACGGGTGTTGCCGACGACGACGGGCACCGTGACGCTGCCCGTCTTGCTGCCCGCGTCCCGTACGGTCAGCTTGGCGGTGTAGGTGCCGTTGGCGTTGTAGGTGTGGGAGGGGTTGGCGCTGGTGGAGGTCGCGCCGTCGCCGAACTCCCAGGCGAAGGTGATGGCGTCGCCGTCGGGGTCGGCCGAGCCGGCCGAGGAGAACGCCACCGTCAGCGGCGCCGCGCCCGAGTCGGGGCTGGCGCTCGCCTTGGCCAGGGGCGCGCGGTTTCCGGCCACGTAGTCGATGCGGTAGATGCTGTCGTCGGTGTTCGCGTGGCCGAAGCCGTTGCCCCAGTCGGCCATGTAGAGGGCGCCGTCCGGGCCGAACTTCATGTCGATCGGCGCCCGCGGGGCGAGCTGCGCCACGAAGGGGTTGATCTTCAGGAGGTTGCCCGAGGAGTCCAGGCGGAACTCCTTGACGAAGTTGCGGCTCCATTCGTAGAAGAACGGTGCGCCGTCGTAGTAGGCGGGGAACTTCCGGTCCGAGCCGCCGGTCGCGTCGTAGCGGTAGAAGGGGCCGCCCATCGGGGCGGCGCCGCCGCAGCAGTCGATCTCGGGGAACTCGGCCGAGGCGTGGTAGTTGTACCACACGGTCGCGGCCTTGGCCGCCGGCAGGCTGGTCAGGCCGGTGTTGTTGGGCGAGTTGTTGACCGGCGCCGAGCAGTCGAACTTCGCGCCGGAGGTGCCGGTGGCGAAGTTGTAGTCGTTGAACGGGAGGTTGTTGCCGACGCAGTACGGCCACCCGTAGAAGCCGGGCTGCTTGATCAGATTCCACTCGACGGTGCCCTCGGGGCCGCGGTTGGGGTTCGCGGCGCCCGCGTCGGGACCGTAGTCGCCCACCGAGATCCAGCCTGTCACCTTGTCGACCGCGAAGCGGAACGGGTTGCGGAAGCCCATCGCGTAGATCTCCGGCCGGGTCCTGGCGGTGCCGGGCGCGAACAGGTTGCCGGACGGGATCGTGTAGGTGCCGTCGGCCTCGGGGTGGATGCGCAGGATCTTGCCGCGCAGGTCGTTGGTGTTGGCCGAGGACCGCTGGGCGTCGTAGTGCTCCCGGCCCTGCCGCTCGTCGATCGGGGCGTAGCCGCTGGAGCCGTTGGGGTTGGTGTCGTCGCCGGGGCCTATGTAGAGGTTCCCGCCCGGCCCGAACGCGAGGTAGCCGCCGGTGTGGCCGGGCTCGTCGACGTTGCGGTACGCCGGAACCTCGATGACCTTCTTCTCGCTCGCCAGGTCGAGGCCGGTGCCGTCGAAGGTGAACCTCGACACCCGGTTCACCTCACCGCCATTGGCGGGCGAGTAGTTGATGTAGATCCAGCCGTTGGTGGCGAAGCCCGGGTCCAGCGCCAGGCCGATGCCGCCGTCCTCGCCGCCGTCGTACACCGGCAGGGTGCCGATGACGCGCGTGCCACCGCCGTTGGCGGGGATGAGGTTCACCTTGCCGGAGCGCGAGATGTAGAAGACCCTGCCGTCGGAGGCCACGTCCAGCTCCATCGGCTGGTCCGGCGCGCCGTCGAGGGTGACCTTCTGGAAGCGGGCCGCGACCGTCCCGCCGCAGTCGCCCGGCGCCGCGCCCGCCGCCCACTGCACCGCCCCCAGCAGGTGCTGCCTGAACAGCGGCTCGGCGTAGGAGGACGTCTGGTGGCCCATCGCGGTGGCGAACACCCGGCCGCCCTCCGGGTTGTGACACCAGGAGATCGGGTGGTCGGCGCCCATCCTGCTCGGCCCCGCGTCATAGGTGGTCTCGTCGGCGGTCACCAGGACGTGGACCGAGCCCCGCGTGTTCTTGTCGAAGTTGTACCACTCCTCCGAGCGCACCCACCGGTCCGGCAGCCCCTTGGTGGCGGGGTGGGCCTTGTCGGCCACCTTGGCGGTGCCCTGCAGGATCGACGAGTGCGCGGTCATGTGGGCGCCGGCCAGGACGATCTGGTCCCACCAGGGGAACTGCGCCTCGATGTTCATGTCGGTGGCATTGTGGATCGCCACGACGCCGCGGCCGCTGCGCACGTAGGACTGGAAGGCCTGGCGCTGGGCGTCGTTGTCCCACACCATGCCGTTGGTCTGGAACATGATCACCGCGTCGTAGGTGCTCAGCGTCGCGTCGGTGAAGACGGAGGAGTTCTCACTGTGGTCGAGCTGGAAGTCGTTGTCGGTCGCCAGCTGCTGGAACATCGCGACGCCGGCGGGGATGGAGTCGTGCCGGAAGGCGCCGCTCGCCGTCTCGGTGAACAGCAGCACCTTGAACTGGGGCGCGGCCGCGTGCGCGACCGGCGGCGACAAGGACAGCAGCAGCCCTGATAAGGCTGCGACCAGGGCAAGGAACAGGCGTGATCTTCGCATGAAGGATCTCCTGAGGGGGTGCCGGCAACGGTGGGAACTTTCAAAGCGCGCGCAGGTAGGCCAGGCCGTCCACGGCCAGGTCGTCCTGGCTCCGCGCGAGAGGCCGCCAGATGGAGGCCGCGGTGGCAATGGTCCGGTTGTGCGCGGTGAACGACTCGATGACGAGCGGGCCTTCGTAGCCGGCGTCGCGCAGGGCCCGGGTGAAGCCCGGCCAGTCGAAGCGGTCGGCCCCCGGTGTGCCGCGATCGGTGCCGCACACCTGCACGTGCGCGAGGCGATCCGCCGCGGCCCGCACCGCCCGGGCGGGGTCCTTCTCCTCGATGTTGAGGTGGTAGACGTCGAGGGCCAGGTGGCAGTCCTCCGGCAACGCGTCGAGCGCCTGCTCGACGGTGTTGAGGAGGCTGGTCTCGTACCGGTTGAGCGGCTCGACCGCGAGCTTGATCCCGCGCCCGGCCGCGTGGTCCAGGACGGGACGCAGGTTCTCGCGCAGCTCGGCGTAGACGGCCCGGCGTTCGTCCGGCGAGAGCCGCCAGGTGCGGCCGACCGAGGCGTACGCCGGCCCCGCGATCACCGGGGAGCCGACGGTCACCGCCACGTCGACGCAGTGCCGCAGATAGTCCTGGGTGTCGCGGACGGTCTGCGGGGAGGCGGCCACGAGCTCGCGCCCCGGCGGCATGACCAGCACCACGGACGCGGTCAGCCCGTGCTCGGCCAGCACCGCCGCGGCCTTGCCGGGGTCCCAGTCGCCGGGCCGCTCGACGGGCAACTCGATGACGTCGAACCCCCACCGGGCGACGCGGGGGGCGAGCCGCGCCAGCTCGTCGTCGGTCAGCGGGGAGACCCAGACCCAGGTGTTCACTCCGATGGAGAACATGGCGTCCCTCTTCGTCGTCGTTCGCGGGAAGGAGCCGGTCAGCCCTTCTTCCCGCCCCAGCTCTCCGGGAAGCCGGGCAGGTCCTCACACCCGCACAGCGCGTAGTGCAGGGGCGGCATGTTCGGCTTGAGGTAGGCCGGCAGGTTCTCGCTGGTGACCTTCGGCTGTGGCAGGTTCCACGTCCCGGGCACCTCCTCGCCCTTGAGGATCTTCAGCGCGGCGATGACCGGGGTGCGCCACTGGTAGGTGGGGTACGTGGGCGCGACGGCGGTGAGGCCGGTGTCCTTCCACTTCTGCAGGAAGTCCTGCTGGTCCTCGCCGTTGATCGGCGGCACCCGCAGGCCGGCGTCCTCGAACGCCTCGACCGCGGCCACCGCCGTGGCGCCAGCGTCCATCCAGACGCCGTCGATCGTGCCGTGCCGCTGGATGTAGTCGCTGACGATGCTCTTGGTCTTGGCGGCGTCGCCGTCGGTGAACTCCACCCCCACCACCTGGAGGCGGCTCCTGTCGAAGACCACCTTCGCCGCCGACCAGCGAGTCTCCAGCACGTCCACGCCGGGCAGGATGCGCAGCGCCAGCACCTTCCCGCCCGCCGGCACCTTCTCCGCCAGGAACTCGGCGGCGTCGGCGCCGAAGGCGTAGCCACCGATGGGCTTGATGAACGTCACCGGGCAGTCGGTCTCCACACCCCGGTCGAACACGATGACGGGCACCTTCCCGCAGGCGGCCGTCACGGCCGGGGTGAGCGTGGCCGTGGTGTTCGGCGAGACGATCAGCGCATCGCAGCCCTTGGCCTGCAGCTCGGCGATGTCGGAGATCTGCTTGTCGTCCTTGCCCTCGGCGTCCAGGGCGGTGAACTTCTCGATCTCCTCATGCAGGCCGACCTCGGCCTGCATCGTCTTCCAGCCGACCTGGCGCCAGGGGTTGTTGACCGCCGCGTTGGAGAAGCACAGGTGGTACGGCCCGTCCTTCCTGTACTTCGCCGTGTCGATCATCTTCGGGGCGATGGCCTGCTCCCAGGGCTTGTTCGCGGGGCCCTCAGGCGTCTGGGAGCGCATGGCGAGCTGGGCGTCGAAGTCCGCCTGGACGAAGAACTTCGACTGCGCGCCCGTACCGGAACCCTGAGCGCTCGCGGCGGCCGAGGTGGCGGTGGCCGCCGGCTCGTCGGTGGTACAGGCGGCGACGAGTGCGCCGAGCGCGGTGAGCACGGCGACTGCGGCCTTAGGACGCGGCATGTACGTCTCCTCTTCGGGGGGTGGGCTTCCGGGGAAGCCGGACGTTTCCTGCCGCGACCGCGGCGATGATGATGACGCCCTGCACGGTGAACTCCAGCGCCCCCGAGATCCCGTACAGGTTGAGCAGGGTGAACAGCGCCTCCAGCGTGACCGCCCCGGCCATGGCGGCGAGCACGGAGCCGCGGCCACCGCCGAGCACCACGCCACCGAGGACGACCGCGGTGATGGCGGAGAACTCCAGCCCCTGGCCCGCCTGCGCCGAGACCCCGGCGAAACCGCCGAGCAGGATCGCCGCGACGGCCGCGGACAGGCCGGAGAGCATGAAGGCGAAGATCTTGGCCCGGTCGACCCGCACCCCGGACAGTGCCGCGGCGCGCTCGTTGTCGCCGGTGGCCATCAGCGTCTTGCCGAAGTCGGCGCGCATGAGCCAGACCGCCGCCGCGCCCGCGGCCAGCATGATCAGCACCGACCACGGCACAGGCCCGAGGCCGCCGCGGCCGAACGCCCTGAAGCCCTCCGACAGCGCGCCGCGCGGCGCGCCACCGGTCCAGAGGAAGACCGCCCCGCTGAGGACGAGCAGCATGCCGAGCGTCACGATGAACGACGGCACCCGCAGCTTGGTGGTGAGCACGCCGTTGACGAGGCCGACGAGCAGCCCGGCGACGATCAGCAGGGCGAGGACCGGCCAGGTGGCGGACTCGTCGCCGTCGATGAGCCGCGCGGCGATCACCACCTCGGCCGTCACCAGCGAGCCGACCGACAGGTCGAACTCGCCGGAGACGACCACGAAGTACTGTCCAGCGGCGAGGATCACCAGCGGCGCGGCCCGTTTGAGGAACGCCAGGAACCCGGCGGGCTCCAGGAAGAAGGGGTTGGCGACCGCGATCGCGGCCAGGAGCACCACGAGGACCGCGAGGATGGGAAGTGCCCGTTTCATGCCACCCGCCTCGTGCCGCGCCGGGCGTAGACGGCCACCGCCATGACGATGACCGCGCCGCGGACCACGTCCTTGGCGAAGGAGTTGACCTCGAGCTGGTTGAAGAGGGTGTCCAGGACGGCCAGCAGCAGGACCCCGCCCACCGTTCCGGCGACCCCGCCCCTGCCTCCGGCCAGCGCGGTCCCGCCGAGCACTACCGCGGCGATGGACTCCAGGTCGTACCCGCCGTCGGTGCCCACCGTAGGCGCTCCCGCCCCGAGCCTGGCGGCCAGCAGCAGGCCCGCGATGCCGGCGCAGACCGAGCAGAGCACGTGGGTGATCACGATGACGCGGGACGTGCGGATCCCGGACAGCCGGGCGACCTCCTCGTCGCCGCCCACCGCGTAGATCCGGTAGCCCAGCCGGGTCCTGCTCAGCAGGAACCAGGCCACGACGGCCACGCCCGCCCAGAGCATGGCGGAGACGGGGATCGGCCCGACGCGCGAGTAGCCGAGGAGCTGGAACGACTCGGGCACCTTACCCGCCGGGCCGTCGTACAGGTGGTCGACGACGCCCTTGATGATCAGGCCGACGCCGAGGGTGGCGATGAAGGCGTGGACCTGGAGCCGGGTGACGACCAGCCCGTTGACCAGTCCCACCAGCGCGCTGATGGCCAGCGCCGCGGCGATCGCCGGCCCGGCGTTCCCGTCCTGGCCCGCCATGATCTCGGCCGCGACCAGCGAGGTCAGGCTGATCAGGTACGCCACCGACAGGTCGAGCGACCCGGCCAGGATCGCCAGCGTCTGCCCGATCGCCACGATGCCGAGGGCCGCGGAACGCTGCTGGATCCCGACGACGCTCTCCAGGGTGAGGAACTGGCCGCCGTCGAGCGCGACGAGGGCCCAGCCGGCCGCGACCAGGCCGAACATCGCGAGGAACACCACCCGCGCGGGGTCGCGCAGGTGGCTCGCCAGGCCGCCGCGCGGCTGGCGGGCGGGGCGGCGGGCGCGCGTGAGCAGGTCCACTCAGCCCACCTCTCCGGCGGCCAGGCGCATGACGGCCTCCTCGGAGGCCCCGGCCGGCAGCGTGCCCGCGACGCGGCCGTCGCGCAGGACGACGACGCGGTCGCTCATGCCGATGAGCTCGGGCAGCTCGGACGAGATCATCATGATGGCCATGCCGTCGTTCGCCAGCTCTCGCATCAGGTCGTGGATCGCGGCCTTGGCCCCGACGTCGATGCCCCGGGTCGGTTCGTCGAACAGCAGCACCCGTGGCGCCATCGTCATCCACTTGACGAGCACGACCTTCTGCTGATTGCCGCCGGACAGGTAGCGGACCTCCTGTTCCCGGTGCGCAGGCGGCAGGCGCACCCGTTCGAGCAGGCCGCGGACACCACCGCGGTTCCCGGCGCCGACCGCGCGGGCGACGAGCAGGACGTTGTCGCGTACGGACTGGCGCAGCGCGAGCCCTTCGGCCTTGCGGTCCTCGGTCACGAGCCCCATGCCCAGGGCCACGCCCTCCCTGACCGAGCGCGGGCGCGAGGGGGTCATCTCGCCGGTGGTGAACGGCTCCGCGCCGAAGATCGCCTTGGCGAGCTCCGACCTGCCCGACCCCTGCAGGCCCGCGATGCCGACGATCTCCCCGGCGCGCAGCTCCAGATCGATGTCGCGCAGCTTGTGGTTGCCGGCCGCGCGCAGGCTGAGCCGCACCTCGCCGGCGCCCGCCGAGCGGGGCGGGTAGTAGGTGCCGAGGTCGCGGCCCACCATCAGGCGGATCAGCTCGTCGCGGGTCACCTCGCCGATCGGGAGCGTGGTGACGCGCGCGCCGTCCTTGAGCACGGTGACCCGGTCGGCGAGGTCGACCACCTCGCGTAATCGGTGGGAGATGTACACGACGGCGACGCCGCGCTCCCTCAGCCGCCCGATCAGCCGGTAGAGCAGCTCGACCTCGTGCTCGGCGAGCGCCGCGCTGGGCTCGTCCATGACGAGGAGCCGGGCGTTCACCGACAGCGCCTTGACGATCTCGACGATCTGCTGCTGGGCCACCGGTAGGCGCTTGACCGTGTCGCGGGGGCCGAAAGGGCCCTCGCCCAGCTCGTCGAGGAGCCTGGCGGTCGCCTTCTCCATGGCGGCGCGGTCGACCAGGCCGCGCCTGACGGGCTCGCGCCCGAGGAACACGTTCTCGGCGACGGTGCGCTCCGGCAGCAGGTTGAACTCCTGGTGGATGATGGCGATGCCGGAGCGCTGCGCCTCGAGCGGATGGCCGAAGGAGACCGGCCGGCCGTCGATCTCGAACACGCCCTCGTCCGGCGGGTGCACCCCGCAGATGATCTTCATGAGGGTGGATTTGCCGGCGCCGTTCTCGCCGACGACGGCGTGAACCTCGCCGGCGGTCACCTCGAGGTCCACCCCGGACAGCACCCGCACGCCCAGAAAGGTCTTGCCGATGCCGCGCATGCTCAGCACCTGGCCTGCCTTCGTGGCCGAGCGGTGGATCGCAAGCTCATGAGCCTCCTGACGCGGGATGCGGAGAAAGGTGGCCGGCGTGCGCCGGCCACCCGGTGGGGACGGACTGCTTCAGGCACGGGACCAGCGCTGGTTGCTGCCTCCGTTGCAGGTCCAGATGCGTGCCTTGGCGCCGTTGGCGGTGCCGCCGACGTCCAGGCACTTGTTCGCCCCGACGGCGGTGATCGTGCCGTCGGCGTTCAGCCGCCACTTCTGGTTGTTCTGGCCGTTGCAATCCCAGATGATCACCGCGGTGCCGTCCGCCGTGCCGGCGCCGTTCACGTCCAGGCACTTACCGCCATAAACCCGCAGCTCACCGGCGCTGGTGGAGGTCCATTGCTGGTTCACCTGGCTGTGGCAGTCCCAGATCTGCGCCAGCGCGCCGTTGGCCTGCGAGGCTCCGCTCACGTCCAGGCACCGGTTCGAGCCCACACCACGCAGCGCGCTCGTGCCGCCCGGGTTGCTGGTCAGCTCCTTGACGCGGATGTTGCGGAAGGCCACGACGTCGCCGGGGCCGTGGTTCTGGATGCCGACATGGCCCTGCTGGAGCGAACGGACCGGGTCGGTGTTGGTGAAGTCGTTGACTTTGGTGCCGTTCAGGAACACCTGCAGCCGCTCACCCTCCACCAGCAGCTCGTAGGTGTTCCACTGGCCCGGCGGATTGAGCGCCGCGTCGCGGGCGGCGAGGTCGGCGGACTTGAACCCGTAGATGGCCCCGGTCGTCTTGTCCGCGGTGTCGGTCGCGTCGATCTGCACCTCGTATCCGGTGTTGAGCGCCGCGCCGGGGTCGCTGGTGGCCGGGAACCCGACGATCACGCCGGAGTTGGAGTCGCCGGTCAGCTTCCAGTCGAGCTTGAGGGAGTAGGAGCGGAACTCCTTGGCGTTGTGCCACAACATGCCCATGCCGCCCTGGGAGGTCAGCGTGGCGTCGCTGTTGGCGAACGATCCCGGCCCCGCCTGCGACCAGCCCGCCGTGGAGCCGTTGTACAACGTCGTGTACCCGGTCTCCGGACGGCAGTCGGCGTTGACGGCCTTGGCCGCGTACCGGATCCCGCCGACCAGCAGCGCGCGGAAGTCCGGATCGGCGTACGACTCCTGCGTGTGCCCCAGGCCGGTGTAGAAAGCACGGCCTGAGGACTGCGGGTGGCACCAGGTGATCGGATGATCGCCCATGCCACCGCCGCTGTAGCTGCTCTCGTCCAGGCTCTGCAGCACCCGGACGTTCGGGCGGGGGTTGGTGCGGTAGTTGTACCACTCGTCGGTGCGCGACCAGGTCGCCCCGAGGTGCGCGGTCGCGGCGTGCGCCCGGTCCTCGGTCCGCACGGTGGCCCGCTGGATCGCCGGATGGTTGTTGAACCAGGCCCCCACGAGCTGCCCGTAGTAGGGCCAGTCGTACTCGGTGTCGGCGGCCGCGTGCACGCCGACATAGCCGCCCCCGCCGTCCACGTACGTCTGGAAGGCGGCCTGCTGGCCGGCGTTCAGCACGTCGCCGGTCGTGCTGAGGAACACCACCGCCTGGTACTGGGCCAGGTTGCCCGTGCTGAAGGCGGCCGAGTCCTCGGTGGCGTCCACGGCGAAGTCATTGGCCGCGCCCAGGTCGCGGATGGCCTGGATCCCGGTGGGGATCGAGTCGTGCCGGAAGCCGGCCGTCTTGGAGAACACCAGCACCTTGACGGCGGCGGCCTCGGCGGGGAGGGCGGGGAGCATCGTCGTGGCGAGGCCGATCGCCGCCGCTGTCAGTGTGAGGCGTCGCAGCGTCCTGCGGCCGCTCCCGGGTAAGGCCGAAGTCAGATGTCGCAGCATGGGTGTCCCTTTCAGATGCGGGTCCAGCGCTGGTCGGTTCCTCCGTCGCAGGTCCTGATGCGTGCCTTGGCGCCGTTGGCGGTGCCGGGCACGTCCAGGCACTTGTCCGCGCCGACGGCGGTGATCGTGCCGTCGGCGTTGAGCCGCCACTTCTGGTTGTTCTGCCCGTTGCAGTCCCAGATGATCACCGTGGTGCCGTCGGCCGTGCCGGCCCCGTTCACGTCCAGGCACTTGCCGCCGTAGACCCGCAGCTCGCCCGCGCTGGTCGTGGTCCACTGCTGGTTCACCTGCCCGTTGCAGTCCCAGATCTGCGCCTGCGCCCCGTTGGCCTGCGAGGCGCCGTTGACGTCCAGGCAGCGATTCGAGCCCACGCCCTTGAGCGCGCTCGTCCCGCCCGGGCCGCCGGTGGACAGGGTGAAGGCGTCCACGTCGAACAGGTAGCCCTGCCCGGCCGGGCCGCGGAAGACGAGGTACAGCGTCGTGGTCCCGGCCGGCGCACCGGCGAGGGACGCCGAGACGTCGGTGAAGACGTCCCAGCCTCCGGTGCTCGCCACGGTCGCGGTGCCGAGCAGCGTGCCCGTCGCCGAGCCGGCCCGCACCTCGATCCGGCCGCCCGCGCCGGCCGAGGACACGCGGGCGGTGATCCGCGTGGCGTCCGCCAGCCGGTACGGCTGGAAGGAGATCCAGTCGCCGTCGTCGATGAAGCTGGCTGTCATGCCGCCCTCCGCCGTGGCGTGCTCGGCCGTCTGGACGCCCTGCTGGGCGCCGAAGTGCTCCGCCTGCCGGTGCCGTGGCTGGAGGATGCGGGCGCTGGTCGAGGTCAGGCCGCCGCCGTCGGTGTAGGAGGCCTCGAAGACCCCGTAGATGTTGGCCGCGGCGTCGTGCTCGCCGTCCACGGGCACCGCGATGGAGCCCGAGCAGCCGGTCCTGGAGGTGATCTGGTGGCGGTGGCTGTCGTGGCCGAGGAAGTAGGCGACGGTGACCCCGGCGCAGTCGATCGTGCCGTCCTCCGGGTCGCTGACGGTGACCTGGAAGGGCACGGTGTCGCCGAAGGAGAAGGGCTGTCCGTCGCCCGGGGTGGCGAGGGTGACCGTGGGCGCGGTGTTGCCGACGGTCACGGTCACGCTCGCCGTGCCGGTGAGGCCCTGCGGGTCCCGGACCGTGAGCGTGGCCGTGTAGGAGCCGTTCGCGGAGTAGGTCTTGGCCGGGTTCGCCGCCGTGGAGGTGGTGCCGTCGCCGAAGTTCCACGCGTACGTCAGCGCGCCGCCCTCCGGGTCGGAGCTGCCCGCCGAGGAGAAGGCCACGGTGAGCGGCGCCGGTCCTGACGTCCTGTCGGCGGACGCCTTGGCGATCGGGTTGCGGTCGGCGTCGCCGATGTACTCGATGCGGTAGAGCGCCTGGTTGTTGCTCCCGGTGCCGTAGTCGAGGACGTACAGGGCTCCGTCGGGGCCGAAGGCCATGTCCATCACCTGCGTCCCCGACCAGGGGAACGCCGCGATCTCTCCGTACCCGCCGTCCTGCTCGACCTCGATCGCCTTGATCCAGCGCCGCCCGTACTCACCGGCGAAGTACCGCCCGTCGAGCGACTGGGGGAACTTGACGGCCGAGCTCAGACCGGGATCGTAGCGGTAGACCGGGCCGCCCATGGGCGACTCCGACCCGGAGCCGAACTCCGGCGGGCTTCCCGCGTCCCCCGCGTACCGGATCCAGGCCGGCTTCGCGGCGGGCAGCGTGGCCTGGCCGGTGTTGCGGAAGGAGTTGTTGGCCGGGCCGCCCGCGCAGTCGTACTTGGGGCCGGTGGCGTTGGTGGCGAAGTTCCATTCGTTGTAGGTCTCGGCGGTGGTGTTCGTGCCCGTGCAGTACGGCCATCCGTAGTTGCCCGGACCGGTGACACGGTCGAACTCCACCTGCCCGTTCGGCCCGCGGGCCGAGTTGGTCACGCCGGCGTCGGGCCCGTAGTCGCCGAGGTAGACGATGCCGGTCGCCTTGTCCACGCTCATCCGGAACGGGTTGCGGAAGCCCATCGCGTAGATCTCCGGCCGGGTTCTCGCCGTCCCCGGCGGGAAAAGGTTGCCGCTGGGGATGGTGTACGTGCCGTCGGCCTGCGGTTTGATGCGCAGGAGTTTGCCGCGCAGGTCGTTGGTGTTGGCGGCGGAGCGCTGGGCGTCGTACTGCGGGTTGCGGCCGGTCCGCTCGTCCAGCGGGGAGTAGCCGGCCGACTCGAACGGGTTGGTGTCGTCTCCGGTGGTCAGGTAGAGGTTGCCGGCGGCGTCGAAGTCGATGTCACCGCCCACGTGGCAGCACATGCCGCGGTCGTTCTGCACCCGCAGGACCACCTTCTCGCTGGACAGGTCGAGAGTGTCGTCCGTCCTCAGGGTGAACCGGGACAGATACAGCTCGCCCTTCCACTGGTCGAACTGGGACTGCGTGCCGGTGCTCGGCGCATCGCCGCTCGGCGTGCTCAGCCGCGGGGAGTAGTAGAGCCACAGGTGCCGGTTGGAGGCGAAGCCGGGATCGGCCGCCACGCCCTGCAGGCCCTCCTCGTCGTGGGTGTAGACGTTGAGCCGGCCGGCCACCTTCGTGGCGCCGGCGGCGTCGGTGATGCGTAACGTGCCGTCGCGTGCCGTGTGCACCACCGACCGGTTCGGCAGCACGGCCAGCGACATCGCCTCGCCCAGCTCCGTGCCGCCCGAGGCGAGCGACACCTGCTGGTAGTCGGACGGCGGGATGTCGAGGGCGTACGCGGGGGTGGCGTCGAGCGCGAGCGCTCCGGGGGCGATCAGCGCCAGCGCCGTCAGCAGAACGCGCCACGGACGTCGGGACATGAGGGTTCCCTCCTGCGACAGGAAGACCGTTCGGACGGTGTCAGGCTCGGGACCACTTCTGGTCGGCGCCGCCGGTACAGCTCCGGATGCGCGCCTTGGTGCCGTTGGCGGTGCCGGGCACGTCCAGGCACTTGTCCGCCCCGACGGCGGTGACGCTGCCGTCGGCGTTGAGCCGCCACTTCTGGTTGTTCTGACCGTTGCAGTCCCAGATGATCACCGCGGTGCCGTCGGCGGTGCCGGCCCCGTTCACGTCCAGGCACTTGCCGCCGTAGACGCGCAGCTCACCGGCGCCGGTCTGGGTCCACTGCTGGTTGGCCTGGCCGTGGCAGTCCCAGAGCTGGGCCTGCGCGCCGTTGGCCTGTGAGGCGCCGTTGACGTCCAGGCAGCGGTTCGACCCCGCGTTCTTCAGCGCGCCGGTGCCGCCGGAAGGTGCGCCTTCGGGCCCGGCGGCGGCGATCACCGCCTGGGCGCCGGCCGGCCAGGAGCCGCCGGAGACGGTGACGTTGCCGTTCACCACGTTGCCGCGGTCGCCGTTGGTCACGTTCGTGCTCCCGTTGGTGGACCAGTTGCCGGTGACGGTGAAGTCGCCCATGTTCTCGCCGTACCAGTAGTTGGCGGTGGCCCAGGTGCCGGTGCTGGACAGCACGTTGTTCCTGACGGTGTAGTACCTGGAGCCCTCGTCGAAATAGACGCCGAACCAGCCGTTGGTGCGCAGGCAGTGGTTGTCGCTGATCACCGCGCCCGGGTTCCACGAGAGCGTGTAGATGCAGCCGCCGTCGGTCATCTGACGCATGACGTCGTGCACATAGTTGCCGACGAGCCGGTTGCCGGAGGCGGTGGTGGGCGTGGTGTAGCGGGGCTGGAAGTCGTACAGGCCGCGCTGGGCGTAGTGGTCGCTGCCGCCCGGCTCGTTGGCGCCCCAGCCGTACCCGATCGACATGCCGGTGTAGGGCAGGTTGTAGACCTCGTTGTGGGACACGTCGGTGCCGGTGACGTACGTGGTCAGGACCGAGACGACGCCACGGTGGTCCAGGCCGAGGTCGTGAATGCGGTTGTGACTGACGGTGATGTTCCGGTTGACCATGCGCGGGTCGCCCGGATGGTGCGCGTCGGCGCGCACGCCGCCGGCCACGATGCCGCCGGCGGAGCTGTGGGCGATCTCCGATCGGGTGACCGTGATGCCGGTGGCGCCCAGGCCGACCCCGCTGGCGTGCGCGTTGGCGTCGTTGCCGATGCCGATGGCGGTCTGTCCCAGGTTGACGAAGCGCGAGCCGGTGAAGGTGATGCTGTCGGCCGCGGAGACCTGCACGGCGGCGGGCATCTGGAACCAGTTCGGCCGGGTCGCCTCGAACTCGCGGCAGCCCTGGTGGCAGGAGGTGAAGGCGGGCCGGTTCCAGTCGCCGGCGATGTAGGCGCCGGTCTGCTGGTCCACGTAGCCCTGGTCGCCGCTCGGGCCGAGCCAGCTGGTGCCGGTGAAGGTGATCCCGCTGAACGTGATGTGGTGCGCGGGCGCGTCATAGGTGCCCCCGACCTGTACCAGCGACTGCAGCACCGGCAGCTCTACGCTGACGTCGGCCATGCTCTGCCCGGCGAGCGGGATGTAGGACAGGGCGCCGGTCGCGGGGTCGAGGTACCACTCCCCCGGCGAGTCGAGGAACTCGTAGGCGTTGACCAGGTAGAGCGGGCCCGCCCGGTGCGGGCTGGTGAAGGTGTCGTAGCCGAAGTTGTTGTTGCTCCAGGCGGGCTGCCGCATCGTGATGAGGTTGCCGCCGATGCTCCGCACGGGCGCGTACCGGTCGGTGAAGGAGCCGACGCTCTCCATCTCGATCCGGCCCTGGCCGGTGAGGTTGTTCAGGTAGCTCAGCGCGCCGCTGGTGAACCTCATTCCGGTGCTGCCGGCGGTGAAGTCGGACCGGTTGACGGCGGTGCGCGCCCGGGTGGCGAGCGCGCCGTCGACGTACAGCTGCCGGGTGTCGATCCCGGCGCCGACGCCCGCGCGCCAGATGTTCCTGCCGGAATCGGCCAGTGACCAGCCGGTGACCGCCCTGGCTCCGCTGATGATCGGAACGGCTCCCTCCGCGGCCCGCCACGTGACCGTGTACCCGTTGGAGCCGGAGTCGGCGGCGGTCAGCCGGAGCGGCGCGGAGAGCCGGTACACCCCGCCGGCCAGCTCGACGACGATGTCACCGGACATCCCGGCGTTCAGCGCACGTACCGCCGCCTGCGCCGTGGACAGCGCGCACGGCTGGGCGGAGGTACAGGCGGTGCCGCTGCCGGACGGTGCGGCGTGGAGGGTCGTGGTGGCGGCGAGCGCCGGAGCGGGGGCGATCATGACGAACGCCGCGGCGAGCACGGCGGCCACGAGGCCGATCACGGTGGGTCTCGGCGGCGTGACGGGCGAGGGTGAGGGCACAGTCGTTCCTCCGGGGGGTGGGGGGCGCCGGCCTGCCTCCCCATTACCGTCAGATCTTGAGAGCCCGTCAAGGGATTAGGCGGGCTTATCTCCTGGCTCCACGCCCGCACTCTGCGATCTCAGTGCCGCGATAGCCGCGTTCATCTGCGGTAATTCCGGGAGTGGCGCGCTTCCGTATCGATCGGTTGCGAATGAACCGTTCATATAAGTCGTACTCATCATCGGCCAAGCCTCGGAGATTTCGGTCCATCAGTCATACTCAGGCAGGGAACGGCGAGGAGGGAGCACGGTGACCGACACTCCCCGCGAGAGCGGATACCGGCCGGGCTACGAGGTGGCGGCCGAGCAGGTGCTGGAACTGATCGTCGAGCTCGGCCTGCGCCCTGGCGACCGCATGCCGACCGAGAACGAGCTGGCCCGGCGGCTGGGCACCAGCCGCACCGTGGTGCGCGAGGCGGTGAAGATCCTCTCCGCGCTGGGCCGGGTGCGCGCCCAGAAGGGCCGCGGGCTGTACGTGGCCGACGACGAGGGGATGTTCGGCTCCGGGCGCCGGGGGTCCTTCTTCCTTCCGACCGACCTCGACCACGTCTACATGCTGTTCGAGTTCCGCCAGGCGCAGGAGATGGAGACCAGCCGGCTGGCCGCCCGCCGCGCCACCCCGGCCGAGCTGAGGGCCATCGAGGAAGCCGCCGCCCTGTGCCGCCAGGGCTTCGAGACCGGGCGCGAAGACCTGTTCAACGAGGGCGACGACGCCTTCCACACCGCCGTCGCCACCGCCTCGCACAACATGTTCCTCCAGGTCGCCGTGCGGGAGGCGCGCAGGCTGCAGGCGCAGTCGAGCCTCATCGGCCTGCGCGGCTCGGTGGGCGGGCACGCCGCCAAGGCGGTCGAGGAGCACGACGCGATCCACCGCGCCATCCGCGCCGGCGATCCGGAAGCGGCCGCACAGGCGGCGGCCACACACATCGACAACACCCTCGCCGACTACCGCAGGGAGATCCAGCAGCGCCTCTTCTCGGCCCGGTGAGGCGACCGGTGAGGCGACCGGTCCGGATCGGCGTGGGCCGCGCGCGGCCGGCGGGGCGGGTCCGGGCGGGCGGGAGCGGGGCCGGCTCATCGTGGTGACCGTGCTGGGAAGGAGTGGTCGGCGACCGCCAGCAGCCGCCGTCCGGCATGCTCCGGCCGGACGTCGGGGCTCTCCGCCGTCCTGGCGGCCGGCCGGTGGAAGGCGCCGAGCGCCTGCTCGTCGACCGTGACGCCGAGGCCCGGCGCGTCGCCGAGGACGACCGTGCCGTCCTCGATGTGCAGGTCGAGGGACAGCCCGAGCGGCGGGTGCAGATTCTGCAACTCACTGGCCAGATGGTTCGGCACCGACGTGGCGGCGTGCAGCAGCGCGACGGGCGTGCCGCCGATCGGGCTGACCGGCAGGTCGTGCGCGTGCGCCAGCGCGGAGACCCGCAGGAAGTGGGACACCCCCCAGACGACGGCCGTCTGGACGATGTCCACGGCCCCCGCGGCCAGCAGCGGGCGGAACTGCTCCAGCCCGGTGAGGTTCTCCCCCGTGGCGACGGAGGCGCGGATCCCGCGGCCGACGGTGGCCAGGCCCTCGGCGTCCCACCGCCGTACCGGCTCCTCGATCCAGGTGAGATCCAGCGTGCGTTCGAGCTCGCAGACGTGACGGACGGCCTGCTTGCGGGTCCAGGCCTCGTTCACGTCGAGCATGAGGCCCGGCCGCGCGCCCTGCCCGGCCTCGGTCAGGACATCGCGGACCAGCATCAGGCGGCGCCGGTCGCGTTCGATGTCGAGGCCACCCTTGATCTTGGCCGCGCGGAGCCCGTGCTGGGCGTAGACCTGGTAGACCGCGACGAGTTCGTCGTCGGTCAGGCCGATGTCGAGGCCGGAGGCGTAGGCGGGCACCCGCCGATCGCGCCCGCCGAGCAGGCGCCAGAGCGGCTCACCGGCCGCCTGGGCCTTGATGTCCCACAGGGCGGTGTCGAGCGCCCCGATCGTGCCGAAGACGGCGCCGGCGTGGCCGGCCTTGAAGGTCCGCCGCAGCATGCGGTCGTAGAGCGCCGTCACCCCGCGCGGGTCCTCACCCTCGATCGCGGCGAAGACGGTGTCGATCTCCACCTGCGGCCCGAGGCCGACTCCGGTGATCCCCTCGTCGGTGTCCACCAGGACGAGCGGCACCGGGACGGTTCCGTCGGCGAAGACGCCGTTGACGTCCCCGACGGGACGGCCCCATTCCTGGACCGTCGTCATGGTGCGATACCCCGTGATCCGCATGTCAGCCTTTCGTGGAACCGGCGGTGACGCCGTCGGCGATCTGCCGCTGGAGGAACAGATAGATCATCAGTACGGGTACCGCGGCGATCAGGACACCCGAGGCGAAGGTGGGAATGTCGCCGGAGTACTGCCCGCGCAGCGCGTTGACCCCGATCATGAGGGTGCGGTGTTCCGGCGACGGCATCATGAGCAGGGCGATGAGCACGTCGTTCCAGCAGAACAGGGCGTCGAGGATGCCGACCGACAGCAGCGCGGGCGCGCCCAGCGGGAGCATGATCCGCCGGTAGACGCCGTACACCGAGTTGCCGTCGATCCTGGCCGCGTCGACGATCTCCGCCGGGATGGTCCGGTAGTGGCTCGTCATCAGGAAGACGGTGAACGGCAGATACTGGGCGACGTAGGCCAGGATCAGCCCTGGATAGGTGTCGACGAGCCCGCTGTCGGCCATGACCCGGGTGAGCGGGACCATGATCACCTGGAACGGGATGAACAGCCCGGCGAGACAGCCCAGGAAGATCATCGAAGAACCGCGGAACCGCAGCCGGGCCAGCGCGAAGCCCGCCATCGACCCCAGCAGGAGCAGCAGCGCCACGGCACAGGCGACGACGACGAACGAGTTGACGAAGTAGCGCCCCATCCCGGCGCCGTTCCACGCCTCGGCGATGTTGTCCCAGCGCAGGGCGCCCGCCGGGGCGAACCGGTCGAGGACGTAGTCGCGACGGGTCTTCATCGCGACGTTGGCGGTGAACACGAGCGGATAGATCGTCGCCAGCGCGAGAGCGGCCATCGGCACGGTGGCCGCCCACCTGGCCAGGCGTCCCCCGGGCATCAGTCCTGCCTTCCCGCGCGCCGCAGCAGCGTGATCTGCAGCAGCCCGACCACGAGCATGACGACGAAGAGCACCGTCGAGGCGGCGGAGGCGAGCGCCGGCCGGTTCAGCTGTCCCTGCTGATGCCAGATGTAGTACTCCGGCAGATAGGTGGCGCCCTCCGGGCCGCCGCTGGTCATGACGAAGAGCAGGCCGAACATGGACGTCAGCATGCCGATCATCGTCGTCACGAAGACGAACTGGATGGTACGGGTCAGGCTCGGGATGATCACGTGCCAGATCGACTGGCGGAGCGACGCGCCGTCCACGCGGGCGGCGTCCAGCAACGAGGAGTCCAAGGTGCTGAATCCGGCGAGGAACACCACCAGGGCCATCCCGAAGGTCGCCCAGACGTGCACGCCGACGACTGTGAACATGGCGATGCCCGGATCGCCGAGCCAGTCGACGGGGCCGGCGCCGACCGTCCCGAGCAGGAAGTTCAACGGGCCGTCGTACCCGAGCATGAGGTTGAAGATCGCGCCGACGATCACCGGTGAGAGCACGGCAGGGAAGAAGTAGACGCTGCGGTAGACCCGGTGGCCCGGCACACGCAGGTAGATGAAGGTCGCGAGCAGGCCCGGGATCGCCACGGCCACCGGCAGCAGCAGGATCAGCAGCCCGACGTTGCGCAGCGAGACGCGGAACAGCGGGTCGGCGGCCAGCTCCAGGTAGTTGCCCAGTCCGACGGGGGTGCCGTTGAGCTCGCCGTCGCCGGTGAAGGAGAAGTTGACGCCCAGGGCCAGCGGCCACAGCCGCAGCGCCACGATGATCAGCACGGCCGGGGCCACCAGGACGTAGGGTGCCAGGCGCTCCGCCAGCGCTGACGACGGCTCTGCGGTCCGCACGCGGTCAGCCCTTCCGGTCGGAGGCGGACAGCTGCCCCAGAGCCTTGTCCACGGTGGTCGACCCGCTCAGCAGCTGCTGGGACAGCCGGCCCATCACGTCGAGGGTCTTGGAGGACAGCGCCACGTGCAGGGCGGGCCTGCCGGTCTCGATCTGGGCGGTGATCGTGGCGACGGCCGGGCCGGCCTGCGAGACGTCGATCGTCGTGTCGGACACGATCGCACCGGCCTTGCCGTAGAACGCCGTCAGCGCACCGGTGGAGGTCAGGGATCGCACCAGGTCCGCGGCCAGGTCGGGGGTCTTCGTCCATTTCGCGACCGCGTAGCCGATGCCGCCGTCGTACGGGAGGCTCGGAACGGCCCCGTCGGTGACGACCGGCGCCCGCATGACCCCGATCTTGTCGGGCGGCAGGAACTCCTTGAAGTCGTTCCAGTGCCCGATATCCGACATGAGGCCGATGATGTGAGCGGCCTTACCGGTCTCGAAGACGCGGAACACGTCGCTGAACATCGCGGTGGAGTTGGCGCCGTCGTTGTTGAGCCCCTTGTCGCCGACGTCCTTCCACAGCTCGAAGATCCGCTTCACGCCGGGAGAGTTCCAGTCGCGCTTGCCGGCGATCCAGTCGTCGTACTCCTTGGGGGTGAGGACACCGGACCCGAGGCCTGACAGGAAGAACTGGATGCCGAAGCCCTCCTTGTTGCCGAGCGCGAAGCAGGCGGCCCCGGTCGCCTTCTTGACGGCGGCGCAGCCGCTGACGAACTCGCTCCATGTCTTGGGCGGGGCGGCCGGGTCGAGGCCGGCCCGCTCGTACAGCGCCTTGTTGTAGTAGATCGGGTGGCCCTGCAGGGTCACCGGCGCGGCGTAGACCTTGCCGTCCTTGCTGAAGGCGTCCCAGCCCGCCAGCCGGCTCTTGTCCTGGGCCACGTACGGGTCCAGCGGGAGGAGCGCGTCGGCCCGGTCGCGGATCTGCCCCCCTCCGTTGAAGAGCATGACGTCGGGCCCCTTGCCGGTCTGGATCGCCGTGCCGAGCAGGGTGTAGTACTGGTCGAACGGCTGGGCGACGAACTCGACGGTGACGCCCGGGTGCCGCTTGGCGAAGTCCGCCCTGGCCTGCTCGATGTAGGTGGCGGCGGCCGCCTCACCGGACTTCCAGTCCCAGACCACCAGCTTCTGCTGCGGCTGCGACGCCTGTCCGGACGGTGACTCCGTCCGGGTGGCGCTTCCGCAGCCCGCCACGGTCAGTGCCACGGCCATCAGAGCCGACCATAACGTTCGCTGCTGCATCGTTGCCCGCCTCCCGGGAGCGGCCACCGGATCCGGCCGACTCCGGCAAACATAATTCGTATGACGTCTTACGGCAAGAGAGTCTCGCGTATACTGCTTGCCTGGTCAGCGGAGGCGAAATGACGGCATCGCGGGAATCGATCGGCAGTGTCCCGGCGCAACCGGCCTGGGTACGCCGCCCGGCGAGTCTGGCCAGAGCGGTGACGGCCGAGCTGGTGGAGCGCATCGTGCGCGGTGTGCACCCGCCGGGCACCTCGCTGCCTCCCGAGCCCGCCCTGTGCGAGGCGTTCGCCGTGAGCCGCACCGTCGTGCGCGAGGCGGTGAAGATCCTCCAGGAGAAGGGGCTGGTACAGGTCCGCCAGGGCTCCGGCACCATGGTGACCCCGCCGGCGACGTGGGACATGCTCGACGAGCTCGTCCTCACCGCGACCATCGCCGAGGACGAGAGCCTGGCGATCCTCGACGACCTCGTCGTCACGCGGCGCGTGCTGGAGTCCGACATGGCCAACGTCGCCGCCCGCCTGGCCGGGCCCGACACCATCGACCGGCTGCGCACCCTGGTCGATGAGATGGACGAACTCGTGGACGACCCGGTCACGTACGCCGAGAGCGACCGCGCCTTCCACGACACGATCATGCGGGCGTCGGGCAACCGCATCGCGCGTGGCGTCGTGCGGTCGCTGGAAGGCCAGGTCGTCAACACCGCCCGCTACCTGGGCCGGACCGAGCGGGCCCTGTGCGTGGCCTCGAACCAGGGCCACCGCCGCATCTACGAGCGCGTCGCCGCCCACGATCCCGAGGGCGCCGCCGAGGCGATGTTCCAGCACATCACCGAGGCCTGGATCGTGCGCCGCGACGGCACTGCCGACCCCGTCCGCCTGCGGCGCTAGCACGATCGTCCCCGGCGCACCGGCGTGAAGGGCCGACCGTCACGAGATACCTGGCTGTCACGAGATGCCCGCCCCTCAGGAGATGACGGTCCACTGGTTGTTGGTGCTGCTGTTCGGCGCCCACATCGCCACGGTGGAGCCGGCGGCGCCGTTGCCCATCCCGTCGAGAGCGGTCCCGGTGCCCCGGTTGATGATCTGATACCGCCCTTGTGCCACCGCGTTGAGCCGCCACTGCTGGTTGTCGCCGCCGTTCCAGGGCGCCTGCCGCGCGCTCGCGCCGTTCGCGGTGGCGCCCCAGCTGTCGATGACCATGCCGTTGGTGCGGTTGACGATGCGGTACCAGCCGCCGCCCAGGTCGAGGAGCTGCCACTGCAGGTTGGTACTGCCGTCGTAGGTCCACTGCTTGAGCACCGAGCCGGCGGCGACGTCGCCGCCGCTGTCCAGGACGAGGCCGGTGGTGACGTTGGCGATGCGGACGTAGGCGGCGGGTGCGGCGGTCACCGTGACGCGGTAGGCGCGGCCGGCCGTGCCGGTCAGGGTGACGACGTCCGGCTCGGGGCGGGTGACCGTGACGGCGCCGCCGGTCGTGGTGTCGGCCACCTGGACGGTTCCGGCGAACGAGCGGCTGCGGACATTGACCGTCGCGTCCCGGTCGAAGCCGATGACGACGTCGGTGGCCGCGCCGGACCTCCAGGTCGCGTCCACGGTGTGGCCGCCGCGTCCGCGCAGGCCCCGCACCGTGCCGGCCGGCCAGGCGGACGGCAGGGCCGGCAGCACGTGCAGCTCGCCGGTGTGGCTCTGCAGCAGCATCTCGGCGATGCCGGACGTGGCGCCGAAGTTGCCGTCGATCTGGAACGGGGGATGCAGGTCGAACAGGTTGGGCGCGAGCCGGTCCGTCCGGACCAGGAGGCGGAGCAGCGCGTGCGCCCGGCTTCCCTCCTCCAGGCGCGCCCAGTAGTTGATCTTCCAGGCGAGTGACCAGCCGGTGCCGTCGTCGCCGCGCAGTTCGAGGGTGCGCCGGGCGGCGGTGTGCAGGGCCGGGGTGCCGCGTCTGGTGATCTGGTTGCTCGGGTGCAGGCCATAGAGGTGGGAGACGTGCCGGTGGTTGGTCTCGGGCTCGATCCAGTCGTACAGCCACTCCTGGATGTTGCCGCGCGAGCCGATCCTCATCGGCGGCAGCCGGTCGCGGGCGGCGAGGACCTGCGTCCTGAAGCCGGCGTCGGTGCCGAGCTCCTGAGCGGCCTTGGCGCAGCCGTCGAACAGGTCGCGCAGGATCTGGTTGTCCATCGTGGGTCCGGCGCAGACGCTGGCGTCCTGGTGATGGCCCAGCTCCGGGGAGTTCGACGGGTTCGTGACCAGGTAGCCGAGATTCGGTTCGCGTACGAGGGTGTCGAGGAAGAACTGCGCGGCGCCCTTCATGGCCGGGTAGTACCGCCGGAGGAAGTCGAGGTCGCCGGTGAAGGTGTAGTGGTCCCAGATCAGGGTGGCCAGCCAGGCGCCGCCGGTCTGCCACATGCCCCAGAACGCGCCGTCCACGACCGACGTCCCCCGCCAGGCGTCGGTGTTGTGGTGGGTCACCCAGCCGCCGGCGTCGTACTGCGCCCGGGCCGTGCGGGCGCCGCTGACCGTGAGGTCCTCGATCATCGCGAAGACCGGCTCGTAGCATTCCGCCAGGTTCGTGGTGTCGGCCGGCCAGTAGTTCATCGGCAGGTTGGCGTTGATCGTGTACTTGGAGTCCCACGCCGGCGCGAGCGAGTCGTTCCAGATGCCCTGCAGGTTGGCAGGTTGGGTGCCGGGCCGGGAGGAGGAGATCAGCAGGTAGCGGCCGAACTGGAACAGCAGCGCGGAGAACTGCGGGTCGTCGGTGCTCGCGTGTTGCGCGATCCGTACGTCGGTCGGCTGGTCGGCGGCCGCGGTACGGCCGAGATCGAGCGTCGTGCGCCCGAACAGCCGCAGGTAGTCGGCGACGTGCCGCTCGCGCAGGTCGTCGTAGGCCCGGCCGGCCGCGGCGTCGAGATGGCGCCGGGCGATGCCCTGGTGGTCACCGCCGGCATCGCGCCAGCCGACGCGGCTGGAGCCGATGGAGATCAGCACGGTCACGCTGTCGGCGTCGCGGACCTGCAGCGTCCCGCCGGAACTGCTGACGCCGCCGCCCTCGGCGACGGCCCGGGCCAGGGCGAGGAACCTGACGGAGCCGGTTACGCCCTCCATGTCTCCGGAGACGCCGTCGAGCGCCACGGTGGACCCGTCCGGGCTGGTGCGCGTCGTGCGCTGAGGGCTGCCGAACGTCGCGGAGAACGTGATCGAGCCGGGCCTGTCCGCGGTCAGGCGGATGGCGATCACCTGGTCGGGCGCGCTCGCGAGTGCCTCGCGCCGGTAGCGCACACCATTGCGCAGGTAGGACACGGCCGTGGTGGCCGTGGTCAGGTCCAGATGGCGGCGGTACTCCGAGACGCCGCCGGCGCCGCCGAACGTCAGGCGCAGGTCGCCGACGGTCTGGTAGGCCAGTTGGCCGGCCGGGGCGCCGAGCATGTTCTGGTCGATCAGGGCCTGGGCCTGGGCCCACTGGTTCTGGAACACCAGCTCCCTGATCCGCCCCAGCGCAGCTGCGCCTCGGGGGTTGCTCTGGTCGTACGGCCCGCCCGCCCAGACGGTGTCCTCGTTGAGCTGCAGCCGCTCGGTGTCGGTGCCGCCGAACACCATGGCGCCCAGGCGGCCGTTGCCGATCGGCAGCGCTCTCAGCCAGTCCGTGCCGGCGCTCTCGTCGTACCACAGGGCCAGGTCGCCGGCGGCGCGCACCTCCGCAGGGGGCGCCGGGGCGGCCCGGGCGGCGGCCGTCCAGGACAGCGGCACCATCGCGGATCCGGCACCGGCCGCGCCGAACCTCAGCACTTGTCTTCGCGATAAATCCGACATGACGCTCTCGTTCTCCGCACGGGCGTGCGGGCTCTGGACGGGCGTGCG
>NZ_BAAAMU010000018.1:49819-65683 GCF_039529435.1 Nonomuraea maheshkhaliensis | reverse complement strand
GCGGGCTCTGGACGGGCGCGCGGGCTCTGGACGGGCGCGCGGGCTCTGGACGGGCGCGCGGGCTCTGGACGGGCGTGCGGGCTCTGGACGGGTGGTGCACGGTGTCGCGGCCGACTTCCTGGAGGACGGTAAAGGCCTCTGACGCGACTCGTCAACCAGGCGCTGCCAGAAACTTAACTAAGATCATCGAGTTCGCACCAACGCTCCCCGGCCCACGCCGCCCGCGCCACGGAACGCGCTCCGCGGCATCGCACCCCGCACTCGGCAGACGCTTTTCACCACGTCAGGAGTGCTGCGGCAGCGTTCAGGACCGGCCCAGCGGGAAGATCCCAACCCGCCTCGCCGGCCACCGCGTACGCCCACCCGGCCGGGCGGCCCCGCCGATGCGGGCACGACTCCTCCGCAACGTAACTGCAGAATCCGTCGCAATTTATCTCTTGCCAACCGGTAACTCCTGTGAAACTTTCACTTGCACGGGCGGTGCGCCGTGATCTCCCCGGAGACGAGAAACCCCAGGCAGGACGGGCGTTCCCGCGAGTTCCGCGGCGCGGCCCGGGTCGGCAGGGGCGTCCCCTCGTTGACGTCAGGCCGGACCGTCGGATGTACTCCGCCACAGCGCCCTCACCGGAGGAGGCCCCCGTACCCCTGCAACTCGGAATGTTAGCGCTAACATTACGTTGGGAAGCCAAGGAGTCCGCATGTCCTTGAGCCGCCGCCGGCTTCTGCAGGCCGCGGGCGCGACCGCAGCGCTCTCGGCCACCGGCCAGTTGACCGGCATGTCCCCCGCCCTGGCCGCGATCCCCTGGGCCAGATCAGACCTCGGTGTGTCGGCCTACGAGTTCGATCTCGGCCAGGTCCGGCTGACCTCCGGCCGCCTCCTGGACAATCAGAACCGCACACTGAGCTACCTGCGCTTCGTCGACGTCGACCGGCTCCTGTACGTCTTCCGCGCCAACCACCGGCTGTCCACCGGCGGCGCGGCGGCCAACGGCGGCTGGGACGCGCCCACCTTCCCGTTCCGTTCCCACATGCAGGGCCACTTCCTGACGGCGTGGGCACAGGCGTACGCGGTGCTCGGTGACACCACCTGCCGGGACAAGGCCGTCCACATGGTGGCCGAGCTGGCGAAATGCCAGGCCAACAACGGCGCCGCCGGGTTCACCAGCGGTTACCTGTCCGGCTTTCCCGAGTCGGACATCACCGCCGTGGAGAACCGCACGCTGACCAACGGCAACGTGCCGTACTACTGCGTCCACAAGACCATGGCCGGGCTGCTGGACGTCTGGCGGCTGATCGGCGACACCCGGGCCAGGACCGTGCTGCTGGCCCTGGCGGGGTGGGTGGACGGCCGCACGTCCCGGCTGAGTGCCGGTCAGACGCAGGCCATGCTCGGCACCGAGTTCGGCGGCATGAACGCGGTGCTGACGGACCTGTACCAGATGACGGGCGACTCCCGCTGGCTGGCCACGGCCCGGCGGTTCGACCACGCGGCCGTGTTCGACCCGCTGGCCTCGGGCCAGGACCGGCTCGACGGCCTGCACGCCAACACGCAGGTGCCCAAATGGATCGGGGCGGCCCGCGAGTACAAGGCGACGGGCACGACCCGCTACCGGGACATCGCCGTCAACGCCTGGTCCATCACCGTCGGCGCGCACACGTACGCGAACGGCTCCAACAGCCGGGCCGAGCACTTCCGCGCCCCGAACGCGATCGCCGGCCATCTGACCAGGGACACCGGCGAGGCGTGCAACACCTACAACATGCTCAAGCTGACCCGGGAGCTGTGGCTGCTGTCACCCGGCCGGGCCGACTACTTCGACTACTACGAGAACGCCCTGTTCAACCACCTCCTCGGCCAGCAGCGCCCGGCCGACGCGCACGGGCACGTCACCTACTTCACCCCGCTCGACCCCGGCGGGCGCCGCGGCGTCGGCCCGGCCTGGGGCGGCGGCACCTGGAGCACGGACTACAACTCCTTCTGGTGCTGCCAGGGCACCGGGATCGAGACCAACACCAAGCTGATGGACTCGATCTACTTCCACGACGGCACCACCCTGTTCGTGAACCTGTTCGTGCCCTCCACGCTCGACTGGAGCGATCGCGGCATCACGATCACCCAGACGACCTCCTATCCCGCGAGTGACACCACGTCGCTGCGGGTCACCGGGAACGTGAGCGGGTCGTGGTCGATGCGCGTCCGCATCCCGGCCTGGACGCGGGACGCGACGATCAGCGTCAACGGCGTCCAGCAGAGCGTCGCCACGGCACCGGGCACCTACGCCGACCTCACCCGGTCGTGGACGGCGGGTGACACCGTGACCGTACGGCTGCCCATGCGGGTGGTCATGAAGGCCGCCAACGACGATCCGGATCTGCAGGCCGTCACCTACGGCCCGCTCGTGTTGTCGGGCGACTACGGCGACACCGCCCTGTCGGCGGCCCCCGTCCTGACCCCTTCCTCGATCTCCCGGACCAGCGCCTCCGCCCTGACCTTCACGGCCACGGCCGGTGGGGCGCAGGTGCGGCTGGAGCCGTTCTACAACGCCCACGACCACAACTACGTCGTCTACTGGAACACGAGCGGCAGGTCCGACGCGGGCGCGGCGAGCTTCCGGCTGCTCAACGCGGCCAGCGGCCTGGTACTCGGCATCGAGAGCATGTCCACCGCCGACGGGGGCCCGGCCCTGCAGTGGACCGACAACGGCACCGCCGACCACGACTGGATCCCGGTCGTCGACGGCGGCGCCCTGCGCTTCCGCAACGCCCACAGCGGCAAGGTGCTCGGCGTCGAGAACATGTCGACGGCCGACGACGCCCGTGTGCTCCAGTGGGGCGACACCGGCACCGCCGACCACCGCTGGACGGTCACCGACGCCGGCGACGGCTCCGTCAAGATCCGCAACGCGCACAGCGGCAAGCTGCTCGGCGTCCGGAGCGGCTCGACGGCCAACGGCGCCCAGGTGGTGCAGGATGCCGACAACGGCAGCCCGGACAACCAGTGGCGTTTCATGCCGAACGGCGCGCGCCGCCTGCAGAACGTGGGCACCGGCATGGTGCTCGGCGTCACCGGCATGTCCACGGCCGACGGCGCGCTCGTCGTCCAGTGGGGCGACAGCGGCACCGCCGACCACCTGTGGACGGCGGTCGCCGACGCCGGCGGCTACCTGCGGCTGCGTAACTCCCACAGCCAGAAGGTGCTGGGCGTGGAGAACATGGGCACCGCCGGCGGCTCGCGCGTCGTGCAGTGGGCCGACAACGGCACCGCCGACCACCGCTGGCGGCTGCGCTACGGGACGGGCGCCGCCTTCCGCGTCCAGTGCGCCAACGGTGGCCGGGTCCTCGGCCTGGCCGGCGCCGCGCAGGGCGCGCAGGTCGTGCTCGCCGACGACAACGGGGCCAACACCAATCTCTGGAGGTTCCTGTGAGGCGCCTGCTCGCGATCCTGTCGTCCCTGCTCCTCGTCGGGGTGTTCCTCCCGCCTCAGGCGTCGGCCGCGACGGTCGACACCAACGCCTGGTACGTGCTCGTCAACCGCAACAGCGGCAAGGCGCTGGACGTCTACAACCTGGCCACCGACGACGGCGCCCGCATCACCCAATGGAGCCGTAACAACCAGAACCAGCAGCAGTGGCAGTTCGTCGACTCCGGCGGCGGCTACTACCGCGTCAAATCCCGCCACTCCGGCAAGGTCCTCGACGTCTCCGGCTTCTCCACCGCCAACGGCGGCGCCATCGTCCAATGGGCCGACCTCAACGGCACCAACCAGCAATGGCGACTCGCCGACAGCAGCGACGGCCACGTCAGACTCATCTCCCGCCACAGCGGCAAAGCCCTCGAAGTCCAAGGCGCCGCCACCACCGACAACGCCAACATCGTCCAGTACGACGACTGGGGCGGCACCAACCAGCAATGGCAACTCGTCCGCGTGGACGGCGGCGGCAGCAGCGGCTTCAGCAACCCGGTCGTCTGGCAGGACTTCGCCGACGGCGACATCATCCGGGTCGGCGACGCCTACTACTACTCGGCCTCCACGATGCACTACTCGCCGGGCGCGCCGATCCTGCGCTCGTACAACCTGGTCGACTGGGAGTACGCCGGCCACTCGGTGCCGAGGCTCGACTTCGGGTCGGGCGCGTACGACCTCAACGGCGGCCGGGCGTACGTGAAGGGCATCTGGGCCTCGACCCTGAACTACCGGCCCAGCACCAGCACGTACTACTGGATCGGCTGCGTCGAGTTCAACCGCACCTACGTCTACACCGCCTCCGCCGTGGACGGCACCTGGACCAAGCGCTCGCAGATCAACAACTGCTACTACGACGCCGGCCTGCTGATCGACAACGACGACACCATGTACGTCGCCTACGGCAACGGCACCATCAGCGTCGCCCAGCTCTCGGCCGACGGGCTCGGCCAGGTGCGGGCCCAGCAGGTGTTCCAGACCCCGAGCAGCGTCGGCACCCTGGAGGGCGCCCGGTTCTACAAGCGGAACGGCTACTACTACATCTGGCTGACCCGCCCCGCCAACGGCCAGTACGTGCTCCGCTCCACCTCTCCGTGGGGCCCGTACGAGATGCGCCAGGTCCTGCTGAACCTGCCCGGCCCCATCTCCGGCGGCGGCGTCCCGCACCAGGGCGGGCTCGTCCAGACGCAGAACGGCGACTGGTACTACATGTCGTTCGTGGACGCCTACCCAGGCGGCCGCGTGCCCGCCCTCGCACCGATCATCTGGACCGGCGACTGGCCCACCCTCCAGACCGTCAACGGCGGCTGGGGAGCCACCTACCCCAAGCCGAACATCCAGACCAGCCGCACCGTCGCCTCCATGACCGGCCCCGACACCTTCACCTCGGGCAGTCTCGGCCATCGCTGGGAGTGGAACCACAACCCCGACACCAGCCGCTTCTCCACGGGTAACGGCCTGCGCCTGCAGACCGCGACCGTCACCGGCGACCTCTACAACGCCCGGAACACGCTGACCCACCGCATCCAGGGCCCGTCGTCCACGGCCACGATCGAGCTCGACTACACCCAGATGGGCAACGGCGACCGCGCCGGGCTGGCCATGCTGCGCGACCAGTCGGCCTGGATCGGCGTCAAACGCGACAACGGCGTCAACCGGGTCGTCATGACCAACGGCCTGACCATGAACAGCTCGTGGCAGACCACCGGCACCGGCACCGAGGCGGCGAGCGCGACCGTCTCGGGCGGCCGGATCTGGCTGCGGGCGACCGCCGACATCCGGCCGGGGTCCGGCCGGCAGGCCCGCTTCTCCTACAGCACCGACGGCAGCACGTTCGTGAGTCTCGGCCCGGCGTTCACCTTGAACAACGCCTGGCAGTTCTTCATGGGCTACCGCTTCGGGATCTTCAACTACGCCACCCAGTCCCTCGGCGGCGCGATCACCGTGCGCCGCTTCGACCTCACCACTCCCTGACCGAAAGGCACAGCCGTGAGATTCAGATTCCCGACCGTCCTGGCGGCGGTGGCCGCCTTACTGGCGAGCCTGCTCATCGCCACGCAACCCGCCGGCGCCGCCACCGTCGACACCAACGCCTGGTACGTGCTCGTCAACCGCAACAGCGGCAAGGCGCTGGACGTCTACAACCTGGCCACCAACGACGGCGCCCGCATCACCCAATGGAGCCGCAACAACCAGAACCAGCAGCAGTGGCAGTTCGTCGACTCCGGCGGCGGCTACTACCGCGTCAAATCCCGCCACTCCGGCAAGGTCCTCGACGTCTCCGGCTTCTCCACCGCCAACGGCGGCGCCATCGTCCAATGGGCCGACCTCAACGGCACCAACCAGCAATGGCGACTCGCCGACAGCAGCGACGGCCACGTCAGACTCATCTCCCGCCACAGCGGCAAAGCCCTCGAAGTCCAAGGCGCCGCCACCACCGACAACGCCAACATCGTCCAGTACGACGACTGGGGCGGCACCAACCAGCAATGGCAACTCGTCCGCGTGGACGGCGGCGGCGACCCCGGAAACCCCGGCACGTGCGACCTTCCGTCCTCCTACCGCTGGTCGTCGACCGGCGTGCTGGCGAACCCGCGGTCGGGCTGGGTCTCGCTCAAGGACTTCACCGTCGCCCCCTACAACGGCCGCCATCTCGTGTACGCCACCACCCACGACACGGGCACCCGGTGGGGCTCGATGAACTTCGGCCTGTTCGGCAACTGGTCGGAGATGGCCTCGGCGAGCCAGAACGCGATGTCCAACGCCACGGTCGCGCCCACGTTGTTCTACTTCGCGCCGCGGAACATCTGGGTGCTGGCCTACCAGTGGGGCGGCACCGCCTTCTCGTACCGCACCTCCAGCGACCCCACCAACCCGAACGGCTGGTCGGCGCAGCAGACGCTCTTCTCGGGCAGCATCTCCGGCTCCGGCACGGGCCCCATCGACCAGACGGTCATCGGTGACAGCACGAACATGTACCTGTTCTTCGCCGGCGACAACGGCAAGATCTACCGTGCCAGCATGCCGATCGGGAACTTCCCCGGCAGTTTCGGCAGCACCTCGACCGTGATCATGAGTGACAGCACGAACAACCTGTTCGAGGCCGTCCAGGTCTACAAGCTCCAGGGCCTGAACAAGTACCTGATGATCGTCGAGGCGATCGGTTCTCAGGGTCGCTACTTCCGCTCGTTCACCGCCACCAGCCTGAACGGCTCCTGGACGCCGCAGGCCGCCACCGAGTCGAACCCCTTCGCCGGCAAGGCCAACAGCGGCGCCACCTGGACCAACGACATCAGCCACGGCGAGCTCATCCGGACCAGCGCCGACCAGACCTTCACCGTCGACCCCTGCAACCTGCAGCTCCTCTACCAGGGCCGCAGCCCCAGCTCCGGCGGCGACTACGGCCTGCTGCCCTACCGGCCGGGCCTGCTGACGCTGCAACGATGACGGCCTGACCCGTTCCGCCCTGGTCCTTCAGCGAACCGGGTCCTGGACACGGCGTCTGGGAGCTTCAGCCGTGTCCGGGACCCACGCCCCCCACTGAGGAGAGACATCGATGACCAGCAGGAGACGAACGCGCTTCTCCCTCGCCCTGACCACGATGCTGACCCTGACGGCAGCGGCCGTCGCGGTCGGCCCGTCCCTGCCGGCGCAGGCGCTGGAGAACGGCGTGGGCCGCACACCGCCGATGGGCTGGAACACCTGGAACACCTTTGGGTGCAACATCAGCGAGACGCTGATCAAGCAGACGGCCGACGCGATCGTCGGCTCCGGCATGCGCGACCTGGGCTACCAGTACGTCGTGGTCGACGACTGCTGGTTCGACCCCAACCGCGACTCATCCGGAAACCTCCAAGCCAACCTGTCCCGGTTCCCGAGCGGCATGAAGGCGCTCGGCGACTACCTGCACGCCAGGAACCTGAAGTTCGGCCTCTACCAGGCGCCGCTGGACCGGACCTGTGCCCAGTACTTCGGCTCCTACCCGGGCGCGACCGGCAGTCTCGGCCACGAGGTCCAGGACGCCCGGCAGTTCGCCGCCTGGGGCGTCGACTACCTCAAGTACGACTGGTGTTCCCCCACCGGCACCATCGACGACCAGGTGCGCACCTTCGCGAAGATGCGCGACGCGCTGGCCGCCACCGGCCGGCCGATCCTCTACAGCATCAACCCCAACAGCATCCACGAGAAGACCGGCCCGCAGCGCGACTGGGGCGACGTCGCCAACATCTGGCGCACGACCGAGGACATCACCAACGCCTGGAACACAGGGCAGACCAACGGGTACCCGATGGGCATCCAGAACATCGTCAATGTCAACGTCCCGCTCGCCGGCCGCGCCCGGCCGGGGCAGTTCAACGACCCCGACATGATGGTCGTCGGCCGGGGCGGCATGAACGACACCGAGATGCGCAGTCACTTCGCCCTCTGGGCCGTCATGGCCGCCCCGCTCATCGCCGGCAACGACGTCCGCAACATGGACAACGCCACTTCGGCGATCCTCAAGAACGCGAACCTCGTCGCCATCAACCAGGACCCGCTCGGTCTGCAGGCCACCCAGGTCAGCAATGACGGCACCCGCCGCGTCCTGGCTAAACGGCTGAACAACGGCGACGTCGCGGTCGCCCTGTTCAACCAGGGCGGCAGCACCACCACGATCAGCACCACCGCCTCCGCCATCGGCCTGACCGGCGGCCCGTTCACGCTCCGTGACGCCTGGACGAACGCCGTCACCACGACGACCGGCGCCATCTCGGCGAGCGTCCCCGCACACGGCACCGCTGTGTACCGGGTCAGCGGCGGCACCCCCGCCCCGTCCGCCACCCGCCTCCAGGGCGCCGGCTCCGGCCGGTGCCTCGACGTGACCGGCGCCTCCCAGGCCAACGGCACCCAGGTGGTCATCTGGGACTGCCACCAGCAGACCAACCAGCAATGGACGAGCACGGCCGCCGGTGAACTGCGCGTCTACGGCACCAAGTGCCTGGACGTCGACAACGCCGGCACCGCCGACGGCACCGGCGTCATCATCTGGGACTGCAACGGCCAGAGCAACCAGAAATGGCGCTTCAACACGGACGGCAGCATCACCGCGGTCGGCGCGAACAAGTGCCTGGACGTAGCGGGCAACGCCACGGCCAACGGCACCAGACTGCAAATCTGGACCTGCACAGGCGCCGCCAACCAACGCTGGTCACGCACGTAGGGGCCGCCCGCAGGTGAAGCGGACCGGTAGCCCTTACGGTGGGTACCGGATGGTCCTCCGGAGATCAGCTGTCCGCCGAACCGGGCCGATTCCGCGTCGGAGGTGACAGCGGTTCCTGGAAGGGGCTGAGCGGCACCGGCCCACGTGGATGTGGCGCGCGTGGAGGTCGGGGTAGCGTTCTCGGAGCATCGCCAGCGGCAACAATGGGTCGCCGCGTGGATCCGCGATCATGGCGTGGAAGAGGGTGCCGCGAGCGCGCTGCTGAGCAGGTTCGGTGAACATGAAAAAGCGTCGGGCTGGGAGATCGCCGACGCGTGATCAACTATATCCGACGTCCTCCGAAGGAGCCGCACGAACAGCGGTCCGGGGACCCGGGCCGAGATCGCAAGCACGTTTGCGAACGGCCATCTCGCGCGATTACTCCCCGCAACCGCGCGGACTCCTTTCAGCGGCCGGACCGGGATCTGAAGTGGGTGAGTCTGGCGAGGTCCTTGCGCACGTCAGGATGGTCGCGGCCCTGGACGCGGACACGTACCGGAATCAGTTCCTCATACAGCTCGCAGGCCCTCTCCGGATCGCCGGCCGCGCCGGTCCAGCGGGCCAGTGCGGCGCGGACGATGAGGGTCTCCGGGTGCTCGGGGCCCGAGACCCGGTCGCGATCGCGGGCGACGGCGGTCAGCAGGTCGCGGGCGACGGCCGGGTCGCCGGCCCGGCCGCACCAGTGGGCGTGGTTGGCGCGGATGGTGAGGGTGTCGTGGCGGTCCGCGCCGTAGACGCGGACCGCGACCGGGATGAGGGTGGCCAGCCGGTCGCGGGCAGCTTCGGCGTCGCCTGCCTCGCCGGTCTGCCAGGCCAGGTTGCTGATGGTCTGGAGGGTTTCGGGGTGTTCGGGGCCGGACACGCGCTCGCGGAGGGGGAGGAGTTCGGCGCACAGGTCGCGGGCGGCCGCGGCATCGCCGGACTTGCCGGTCCAGAACGCCAGGCGGTCCCAGGCGGTCAGGGTGTCCTCGTGTGTCACGCCCAGCACGCGTTTGCGCCCTTCCAGGACGTCGGCGTACTGCTCGCGGGCGGTCTGGAAGTCTCCGGCCAGTCCGATCACGAAGGCGACGTCGTCCATCGACCACAGGGTGTCCGGGTGGTCGGGGCCGAGGCGCTCCAGACGGGTGGCCAGCACCCGTTCGTGCAGCAGGCGGGAGGTGGGATAGTCACCGCTCCAGGCCAGGAACTCGGCGACGCGGCGGAAGGCGGGCTCGAAGGGGTCGAGCGCGGCGGCGACGTGCGGCAGCAGCCGGGCGAAGGCCGGCCAGTCCTTGCGGTGCTCGGGCACCTCGGGGACCGCCGCGGCCAGCACCCCCGCCGCGGCGGCGCGCCATTCCCGCTGCTCTGCCACATGGTCCAGGACCACCAGCCGGACCAGCCGGTGCACGGACATGCTCCCGTCTCCGACGGGCCGGATCAGGGAGAATGCCCGCAGCGCCCGTACGGCGTCGTCCACCGCCGCGTCGTCGTCGAGCAGCGATCCCAGCAGGGTCCGTGCCTGCGCCGTGGGCGAGGCGGCCGGGAGCAGCAGGCGCAGCGGGATGTCGTCGGGGGCGAGGCAGGCGAAGAAGCGCAGCATCGCGATGGCCTCGGGGTTGCGGCCGGCCAGGCGGTCCAGGGCCAGCGTCCAGGTCGCGGAGACCGGCTGGTCGTACTCCCAGGGGCGACCCCTGCTCAGCAACTCGGTGCGACGCCGGCGTAGCAGGGCCAGGTACTCCCTCAGTGTTCGTCCGGTTTCGAGGGTGTACGCCGCCGCCTGCTCCAGAGCGAGCGGCAGCAGTCCCAGTTCCCTGGCCACCTCGGCGGAGGAGCCGGGGTCGTCGTCCCCGGTCCTGGTCCGCAGGAAGTCGGCGGCGACCTCGGGTCCGAGCGTGTGCACCTCGATGCCCAGCGTGGGTGGCCAGTGGGCGTACCGGCTGGTGATCAGCACGTGCCCGTGCCCGGCGGGAGGCAGCACCCGGCGGATCGCCCCGGGATCGGTGACGTTGTCCAGGACGAGCAGCCACGGCCCGGGGTGGACGGCCAGGGCGGCATGCACCTGGGCAGCCGGATCGGCGCCGTCGACCATACCGCGTACCCCCAGGAGCAGCGCCAGTTCCGACAGGCCGTTCGACAGCACGACCTCGTCCTCCGCCGCGAACTGCCACACCAGGCGGTAACCGCTCTGGTGCCGATACGCGTACTCCAGCGCCGTGCTCGTCTTGCCCACCCCGCCCAGACCGTGCAGCACCACCACCGCGGGCAGCGTGCCCGCCGCACGGAACCGCTGCTCGATCCCGGCCAGCAACGTCTCACGCCCGGCCAGCCGCAGCGGCCGGGGCATCAGCCGTACGGGACGCGCCGGAGCCGCCGGCCGCTCCTGGTACAGCGTCCCGATCGCGATCCCGCCGCGATCGGCCTGGACAACCCCGGGACCGGTCAGGTGTCGAACGGCCCCGGCCGGGGAGGGTTTCCTGAGGACACCGACTCCTCCGCAAACACCGGGCCCCCGGTGGACACCTGGTTTCCCGTCGTCCCCGGACCTGCCGTCGCCGCCTGGCCTCCCGTCGCCGCCTGGCCTCCCGTGTACACCGACCCGTGGATCACTCCTGCCGCGACGCCGCCGTGCGCCGCTTCGATCCTGATGGAGCCACCGGCCGCCAGTCCATGATCACCGGCCTGCGCTCCTCCGGACGGTCGCAGTTCACCGACCAGACGTTCCAGTTCGGCGGCGAACGCCGGATCGTTCTCCGCCGCCTCCTCCAGCGCCAGCTGCAGCCGCTGCCGTGTCCGCGGGCTCTCCCGCCCGTCTTCCGTCTCCTCCGCGAGCTGCGTCAAGGCGGGCTCGTTCCCCAGCCGCTCGGCCACGACCTCGTGCAACCGGTCCATCCCGGCGTCGATGGCCAGATCCACTTCCTCATCGGCCCGCCGGAACACCCGACCGAACTTCTGCACCAAGTAGCCCACCACGTACCCGGCCAGCATCTCCAGCTCCATGCCCACCTCCTCTTGGCTATCGCGCTGCTCTCCCCCGCTGTTTCGTTCGCCACCCCGGACGCCTCAGCAGCAGAAGCAGCCCGCCCCACGATCCTCAGCCGAGGATGCCCGGTCGCAGCCGATGGCGAGCGGCCGCGCGATCCTTGGCGCCAAGCTTGCCGGGCATGTGAGTGAGACGGCTCTCTCGACGGTGGCCCGCTGATGAACAGCAGCACCGTGATTACCCGCGCTGAACAGCGACTCAGCGATCTCCCCTGTTGAACAGCACCGCGGCGACCTCCCGAGCTGGACAGCGACTCGGCGATCTCCCGATTGGAGAAACCCTTGGCGACCAGGCGCAACATGTCGCGCACGCGGCTGCTCATCGTGTCGTCGTCGGCGAGCACACCCGGGGAGACGAACCGGGCGGCGATCTCCGGGGACAGCACGCCACGGCCGTACGCGGCGGCCCGTACGGTGTCGAACAGTTCGTCGCGCGGAGCGTGCTCGTGCGGTTAGCCGGTGTCGCGGAGCATGCTTGAGCAGGTGGCCGGTTCTGATCTCCGCGAGGGTGCCGGAGTCGGTGTCGGACGTGGTGAGAGCATCAGCACCCTGGCCCGCGCACTGCGACAGGACAGCAACGCGATTGCCTCTGCCCATAACGCATCCTCCTGATCACAGATGGTGCAGGCGACCAGCGGGGACGCATCGTCGGGTTTGTCATCGCCTTCGTCGTGGTCGCCTCCAGCGCCGTCCCGCCGCGGACCTCGCGTCTCGGCTGAATGTGACCGTCACCGGCGCCGTGGGAGGTCGCCCCACAGGCTCCGATGTGGCCGCGTCGTGATCGCTTACGGGCGTGGCGGGCTGATCGCGTACGGGTTCGGTGGGCGGAGAAGGACCGTGTGGAATGAGTTTGGGCATCAGCCAGTACATCGCGGCCATGAGGCCGGCCGTGCCGGCGATGGCTGTCAGCGCGACAAGGCCCGGCAGCCGAGGGTCGGTCGCCGAGTCGCCCCGGCCTCTGGAGGTGTGGCCGGAGTAGCTGTCCCGTTCGCCTTCACCTGACTTCGAGCTCCCGTCTGACTTCGGACTTCCGTCGTCCTTACCGGCGGGCTGAAACGCCTCCGACCTATGCTCCCCCGGGGCCGGCCCTGCGGCCTCGTCCGTAGTGGACTTGCTCGGCGCCTTTTCACCATCCCGCGGGTTCCTGCCCGTACTGGTACGAGACCGGCCGGAGGGTCGATCCCGACCGGGCCGAGCCCGTAGCGCGTTGTCATCGCGGTCATCGTCGCCCCCTCCCTCACCGTCGTCATCGTCATCGTCATCCGCCGCGACGAACAGGACGTCGGCCACAGGCATCGGCTGAGAAGCCGGCCGGCCGGCGGACGTCGGACCGCCGGCGACAACGAGAGCGACTGCGGCCAGAGGCAGCACCCACCGCAATCCGCTCACCACCGCACACCCCTCATCTCTCGGCTACGCCCATCCTGACCTGCGGTGATTGGACCATGGTGAGCCGTACATGAGAACACCCTCATCTGGATGGCCCCGGCAGCGACGAAGTCGGGTCTGTCCAGTGAACTGAACAGACCCGACCAGGACGCGGGCTGCGTCGGGCCGCGGGCTCCGGATGCTTTCCGGTGCCGTCCCGTTCAGAGGGTGAGTTGGCGCAGGTGGGTGATCTCCCTGGCTGTGGTGGCCACTTCCATGCGGGCCAAGGGGTCGGCGTCGGCGAGGGTGCCGAAGGACAGCCGGGTGAGATCTTCGATGCGCCGGATCGGGACCTGGTAGGTCTTGTAGGCGCCGTAGGAGAACTCCCCGGGAACGGCTTCCAGGCCGTCGATGAGGTGGTCCTGGCTGAGCAGGTAGCCGGTGGCCGACAACCCGCCGTCGTGTTTGACCATCACCACAATCTTCCAGTACTGGCGGGGCAGCTGGACGCCTCGATACGGGTCGTCGTCGGCCGCCAGGACCGGACCGGTGAAGACGCTGACCTTCAGGTCGCGGTTGTCGGCGTTGTCAAGGATGTAGTCCTCCAGTCCGGCCCAGGTGGTCTGGTTCTGGTTGAAGTCCTTGTGCTGCGGAGTGCAGTTGGTGAAGTGGAAGGTGTCGTCGTTGCCGGACTTGGCGACCGCGAGGCTGGCTCCCCACGCGGGGTCCAGGCGGCGGACCAGGTGGCCCCGGTCGAGGGGGTTGTCGCGGTAGACGTCCTCGCCGGTCTGCTGGCTGTCGGGCAGGCGCGGGTCGAAGATCCAGCGGTCGGGGTCGCGGCGGATGCGCAGGCTGGTCGGGCCGTCGATGTTGACCGCCGTGAAGAAGGCCAGCCGCCGCTGCCGGTTCATCACCACGCTGAAGTGGTGGTAGTTCAGCACGTGCGACTGCCCGTCTCCGGGCTGCCGGCTGACTGCCGCCAGCGAGAGGAGATCGGGGGGCAGCGTGGGCAGCGCGACCCGGTGCCCGCCCGGCAGGAAGTCCGGGTCGTAACCGCGACGACCGGAATAGTCCGGATCTATCTGGATCGCCTCCGGCACCGCCATGGACGGGCCGTCCACGGCGATCGGCCCGGCGAGGTGAACGGTGACGGGGGCGGTCAAGGTGAGCGTCAGCGGCGCCTGCCCCAGCGCCGGCTCGGCCGGCCGGCTGAGCGAGCCGTTCATCGAGCCGTTGGTCGAAGCGGGCGGAGCCGACGGAGCGGTCGAAGCGGGCGGAGCCGACGGGAGGGGCATGCGTTCGGCGAGCAACCGGTCGAGCAGGGCCCGCTGCTCCGGCGGGAACGGCTGGCGGCGCAGGACGTCCAGCAGGCGGCTGATGCGCACCCCTTCGTTGATGAACCCGCCGAACTCGTCGTGCTCGGGCGCGGGAACGGCGGCGTGGTGCAGGGCCACGAGCTCCCACTGGTCGTTGAAGACCGGCGAGCCGGAGGAGCCGGGCTCGGTGTCGGTCTGGTAGTGCAGGAACGACTCCAGGACGTCCACGATCCGGTTCTCCCGCAGCGCGACCTGCTTCTTCTCCCCGCCCGGATGCTGAATGATCGTGACGAAGTCGCCGACGATGGCCTTGCCCTCGGGAGCCACCAGCCGGTTGAACCCGAACCTGGCCAGCTCTCCCGGGGCGGCCTTCACCGCCACCAGCGCGAAGTCCAGCTCCCGGTCGGCGAAGAAGAACCGGCCGGGATCCAGCGGGAATGCCTGCAGCGGCCGTGGGCTGCCGTCGACACCGTCCTGGTAGTCGAACTCGATGCTGCTGCGACCCGCCGTGCCGGCATCGCCCAGCACGTGGTGGTTGGTGAGCAGCAGCTCCGGGCAGACCAGCGATCCGGTGCCGTACCCGTCCAGCCGCCCGCGCTCGTCGCGCACGACCACCCGCCCGACCGCTCGCGCCGCCGCCGCCCCGCCTTCGAGATAGCCGACCGGAAGCAGGTCGTTGGTCTGGATGATCCGCTCCAGCACCGCCACCGCCGCGGTCACGGCGGCCGGGTCCGCGGCGGTGAGGGCGGCGGGATCGATCGGGTGGATGTCACGGTAGTGGTGGCTGAGCCGATCGATGCGGGTGGCCACCCGTACCGGCTCATCTGCCCGGGCGATCCCGCCCGGCTCGGCGAGCAGGGCGATCTGCCGCCGGCGCTGCTCGGTCCTGCGGGCCACCCGCGCCGCCGTGTCCTCCCGCACCCCGGCGGGCGCTCCATCGATCACAACCATGCCCTGCCCCCATCCCCCGATGCACGGCCGGCGCTTCCCGGCCGCGGGCGTTATGCCCCGACCAAGGTCATGGAAGTCTCCCCAACCCCTCTGACCTGCATATATATCCCGACTCACAGGTAGGCGAGCACCTCTCGGACGGTGAGGCGGGAGGCGCGGGCAGCGGCGGCGCCGCCAGCAGCTCGCCGAGCTGCGGCAGCGTGCCGCGGACGCCGAACGCCAGGCCGAGGAGGAACGGCTGCGCGCGGTGCGGGAGGCCGAGGCCGAACGCCGGCGGGCGGTGCGGGAGGCCGAACGGGAGCGGCGGCTCGCCGTCGCCGAAGAACGTGCCCGGATCGCCCGCGACCTGCACGATTCGGCCGGCCACACGATCAGCCTGATCGCCGTGCGCGCGGGCGCCGCCCGGCTGCGCCAGGACGGGGACGTACGAGCCCTGGAGGCGATCGAGGAGCTGGCCAGGCAGACGGTCTCGGACATCGACCAGCTGGTCGGGTCCCCTGCGCGAATAC
>NZ_BAAAMU010000018.1:0-49720 GCF_039529435.1 Nonomuraea maheshkhaliensis | reverse complement strand
CTCTGCACGCGGAGACTCTGCACGCGGAGACTCTGCACGCGGAGACTCTGCACGCGGAGACTCTGCACGCGAGGACGACCCGGAATCCACCACTCCGCCGGGACTCGCCTCGCTCGACACACTGATCGCCCACCACCGCACCGCCGGACTCCGGGTGGACCTCGACGTCACCGGCCCCGACTTCGCGCTCACCGTCACCAACCCCGTGCGCGGCGCCCCTCACCGGGCGGACGGCCACGGCGTCATCGGCATGCGCGCGAGCCACCCTGGCCGGCGGCACCCTCGACGCCACCAGGCTGGAGGACGCCTACCGCCTGCACGCCCGGCTCCCCTACGGAGGCTCCCCGCCACGACCCGCGTCCTGATCGCCGACGACGACCACCTCATGCGGGCCGGCCTGATCGAGCTGCTCACCGCCGGCCCCGGCATCGAGATCGCCGGCCAGGCCGCCACCGGCCGCGAAGCCGTCGAGCGGGCCGGCCGGCTCGCCCCCGACGTCGTGCTCATGGACGTCCGGATGCCCGATCTGGACGGCATCGCCGCCACCCGGCACCTCTCGCGGACGGCGCCGGAGGTGAAGATCCTCATCCTCACCACGTTCGAGCAGGACGACTACATCTTCGGCGCGCTGCGGGCCGGGGCATCGGGCTTCCTGCTCAAGCGCGCCCGCCGGAGGAGCTGATCGCCGCCGTGCACACCGTGGCCGCGGGAGACTCCCTCCTGTCCCCCTCCGTCACCCGGCGCGAGATCACCGCCGCCCTCGTCGTCGAGGAGTCGGCCACCAGGACCCACGTGAAGCGCATCCTGATGAAACTCGGCCTCCGCGACCGCGTCCAGGCCGTGATCTTCGCCTACGAGACCGGCATCAACCGCCCACGACCGTAAACCCTGGGCGACCGTGCGGCGGGCGCGGGGCCTCGTCCGGACGTAGCGCCACGCGTACACCGGGAATCACCGCCGCGCGGAAGGCGGCGTCCAGCTCGGCGGGCGAGGCGCTGGTCTCGCCGTCCACCCACGCCCGCATCAGCCCCATGAACGCCCCCACCACGCAGACCACCAGCAGGTCGAGCCCCGGCGACGGACGGGCGCCCGCGGCGACGAGCTCGTTCCTGACGGCGGCGGCGAGCAGCTCCTCACCCCGCGCCTGCACCAGCCCGCCGCTGCGCCGGCCCAGCAGCGCCCGCACCAGCCGCTCCTGCTCGCGCACGTGCTCGAACATCGGCCGGCTGAACGCGAACAGCTCCTCCGCCTCCCGCGCCGCCGGCAGCCGATGCAGGAAGGCCAGCTCGCCGAGGTTGCTGAACAGCACGTCCTGCTTGTCGGTGAAGTGCGCGTAGAAGGTGGAGCGGCCGACGTCCGCGCGGGCGATGATGTCGGTGACCGTCACCGCGTCGTAGCCCTTCTCCAGGATCAGCTCCACCAGCGCCTGCTGAACGAGCCGCCGCGTGCGTCGCACCCTCCGGTCTCCGGACACTTTCCCGCCCTCTGTTCGGTACGGCACACCACGTCCGATCTGCTCGTTGACCACGCTCCACGGGGAACGCATGCTTCATACCGAACACATCGTACGGAAACGGAGCCAACCACCATGGGACTCGGCAAGCTGCTGCACGGCCACCACGAACATGCCGACGGGGGCGGCACCATCGACCGGCCGCGCGCCTACGACGCCTTCGCCACGATCGGTTTCCTCGGCGCCCGCCGCGCCGCCTTCACCCGCCTGGCCACCGCCGCCCGGCCCCGCGCCGGCGACCGCGTCCTCGACGTCGGCTGCGGCACCGGCTACCTCACCCGCATCCTCTCCCCCGTGGTCACGCCCACCGGCCACGTCACCGGCCTCGACCCGTCCCCCGCCATGATCGACCACGCCCGCGACCGCGCCTCGGCGAACTGCACGTATGTCGTCGGGGAGGGCCAGAGCCTGCCCTTCCCCGACGGCTCGTTCGACCTGGTGGTCTCCAGCCTGGCCGTGCACCACATGCCTACCGGCGCCCGGCCGGAGGCGCTGCGGCAGATGTTCCGCGTGCTGCGCCCGGGCGGACGCCTGCTCATCGCCGAGTTCCGCCCACCGGCCAACCCGCTCGCCCGGCGCGTCATCGGCCTGCTCTCCGGCCCCGCCATGCGCCACGACCCGCAGGACCTGCTCGGCACCATGATCCCCGACGCCGGCTTCCAGGTGGAGGCCGAAGGCGAACTCCCCCACCTGCTCTACTACGTCCGCGCGACCCGCCCGCAGTGACCGACCCGCTGCGCGAGCCCGCAGATGTTCCTGGCGCGACCACCGCTCCCCGAGCGGGCTACAGCTCCCGGGCCGTGATCTGGGCCGCTGCTTCGAGCAGGCGTTTGGCCGTGCGTTCGACCTCCAGGTCCACCATCGACACGATGCCGAGGCTGGCCTCCAGCGGGTGGCCGTCGCTGTCGTACAGCGGCACCGCGACGCCCACCGCGCCCGGGGTCAGGGTGCCGCGGGAGACCGCGTAGCCGAGCTCGCGGGCCTCGACCACCGCTGGCGGGTCGCCGGCCTGGGCGGGGCGGGAGAGCATGATGGCCAGGCCGCTGGCCCCCTGGTCGAGGGGGTGGCGGGCGCCGCTGCGCTGGGAGAGGTGGAAGATGGCGTCGGGTGGCTCGACGACCGCCAGGACGACGGCGTCGGCGCCCTCCGCCACGACGCACTGCGTGGTGGCGCCCAGCTCTTCTGCCAGGGTGCGCAGGTAGGGGACGACGGCACGGCGGAGCTGCGGGTTGGCCTGCCTGGCGAGCTGGATCACGCCCAGCCCGAGCCGGTAGCGCCCCGAGCTGCCCTCCGCGGCCAGGCGGTGCAGGCGCAGCGTGGTGAGCAGGCGGTAGACGGCCTGCCGGTGCATGCCCAGCGACGTGGCCAGCTCGGCGACGGTCATGTCGCGGTCTTCGGAGGCGAGCAGCTCCAGCAGCCGCAGGCCCCGATCCAGGGTCTGCGAGCCACTGCCCTGACTCCCGCCCTCGCCGGCGCGATCACCAGTGCTCACGTCAAGCCATCCCTACCGCCGTCGGTGCCACGGACATCTGCTGTGTCTGCATGGAGCCGGCCTGATCTCACTTCGAGCGTCAACTTCCACCTACCCGGTCGGCTGCCGCGTTGCGTCCAGCGATCCGGCCGAATGCCAGGCACTCGGCGATGCTGCCACCGCCGGTCGGATAGAGCAGGCCGTGTAGTGATCCTAGCTCTCCGGCGGAGTAGAGATGGCTGATCGAACCTCCCCGTATCGACGCGACCCGAGCCTTCGCGTCACGGCGTGGACCGCCGACGGTGTGGGACCCGCCGGGCCAGAGCGGGACCGCGTAGTAGCGGTCGCCGCCGAGGGGGGTCAGCGTGACGGGGTCGCGGCCGAAGTCGGCGTCGTGGCCGTTCGCGCAGTGCTCGTTGTAGCGCGCTACGGTCTGCTCCAGCGCGGCGGCGTCGAGGCCGCAGACTTCGGCCAGCTCCTTGACGGAGCCGGCCGGCTGGATCCAGCCCTTGCGCAGCTCGGCGACGTTGTCCTCGCTCCAGGTGTAGTCGCCGACCGGCCCGGCCGGGCCCGAGTACGTCGGGACGAGCGTCGCCCGTTCGAAACGCTCCTGGTCGAAGATCCACCAGGTGGGGATCCTCGGGTACGTGAGCGAGTCGGCGTCCATCGCCAGCAGCTCCAGGTTGGCGGCGTGCTGGCGGCCGGGCTCGCGGATGAAGCGCCGGGCCGTGCCGTCCACGAAGATCGAGCCCGGCGCCCGCTCGTCCCCCGGCCCGAACCGGCCTGATCCCCACAGATCGATGCCCGTTCCTCCGGTGTAGCCGTCTCCGGGGAACCTGGCCACGAAGTGCCCCGGCCAGACGTTCATGTGCCACAGCTCCGCGCCGGCCTCGATCGCCATGGTGATGCCGTCGCCGGTGTTGTGCTCAGTGCCGTAGAAGTGCGCGGGGGTGATCGGGAGGTACTGCCTCTTGAGTCGTTCGCTGGACTCGTAGCCGCCGACGGCCAGGACGACGCCGCGGCGCACGCCGATCCGCTCGATCCCGCTGTCATGCTCGGTCTCCACGCCGATGACCGCGCCCGTCGCGTCCGTGAGGAGCCATCGGGCCGCCGTCCCGTATCGGACCTCGATGCCGCGCTCGGCGACCAGGCCGCGCAGGAAGCCGTGCATCGGGCAGCCGGCGTAGCCCTCCGGCTCGCCCGCGGGCCGCGCCTTGTAGACCCTGATCGACTCGTGGCCGGGCAGCGACGGGTGCTCGCCGCGGATGTCCATCTTGACGTATTCGCCGCCGTGCCGGTCGAGCCAGGCGGGGTTGGCCGCCGTCTCCTCGGCCCAGGCGCGGATCAGGGCGGGATCGACCGTGGACAGCTCGCCGTTGACCGCGTACATCGCCGACAGGTATTCGACCGCGCCGTCCACGTCCTCGGGCACGCAGAAGAAGCCGGCCGCGTAGCGGCTGTTGGGGCGGTGCCCCGCGGCCTGCTGCTTCTCGACGACGAGCACCTCGGCGCCCGCGTCGTGGGCGGTCACCGCGGCGACCGCGCCGGCGTCGCCCAGGCCGAGCACGACGACGTCGACGGTCCGGTCAAACGGACCGGTGTAGTGCATGGCGACCTCCAGGACCGGGTTTCATGCCTTGCCGGTGAGTCCGAACAGCCGGGCCGCGTTCTCCTTGAGGATCTTCGGCCGGACCTCGTCGCGGATGCCGATCTTGGCGAAGTCGGCCAGCCAGCGCTCCGGGGTGATCATCGGGAAGTCGGACCCGAAGAGCACCTTGTTCCTGAGCAGCGTGTTCGCGTACTGGATGAGCTGCGGCGGGAAGTACTTCGGCGACCAGCCGGACAGGTCGATGTAGACCTCCGGCTTGTGCATGGCGACCGCGAGCGCCTCGTCCTGCCAGGGGAACGACGGGTGCGCCAGGATGATCTTCAGGTCGGGGAACTCGGCGGCCACGTCGTCGATGTGCATCGGGTTGGAGTACTTCAGCCGCAGCCCGCCGCCGCCCGGCGTGCCCGCCCCGGCGCCGGTCTGGCCGGTGTGGAACAGCGCGACCAGGCCGTGCTCGGCGATGACCTCGTACAGCGGATAGGCCATCCGGTCGTTCGGGAAGAAGCCCTGCGAGGTGGGGTGGAACTTGAAGCCGCGCACCCCGTGCTCCTCGATCAGCCGCCGGGCCTCGCGCACGCCGGCCGCGCCCCGGTGCGGGTCGATGCTGGCGAACGGTATGAGCACGTCGGCGTGCAGGGCCGCCTGCTCGGCGATCTCCTGGTTGCCCGGCACCTGCTCCCGCCCGCTGACGTGCATGGAGTCGACGCCGAAGACGATCGCGGCCATGTTCCGCCCGCGGTAGTACTCGGCGATCATCGGGACGGTGAACTTCCTGACCTCGCCGGCCTTGAAGTAGTCGGCCATCGCGGCGAACCGGTCGTTGCCGTCGCCGGGCTCCTGGGCCTCGTGGACGGAGGTGTGCACGTGGGTGTGCACGTCGATCGCGTCCAACGAGGTCACGTCGATGCTCATCGCTCCTCCTCGTCGATGATCGCGGTGGCGGTGCCGGACAGCACCTCCACGCCGTCGGCGTTCACCGCCGTGAGGGTGAGCTCGGCGCGCCGCTGCCCCTCCACCGTCCGGACGTCGGTGACGACCGCCGTCGCGGTGATGGTGTCGCCGGGCCAGACGGGGGCCTTGAACCTGGCACGGTAGCGCCGTACGTTCTCGTGCCCGAACCAGTCGGTCAGCACCCGGCCGGCCAGGCCCATGGTGAGCATCCCGTGGGACATCACGGTCGGATGCCCGGCGATCTCGGTGGCGAACGGCTCGTCGGTGTGCAGGGGGTTGTAGTCGCCGGAGGCGCCGGCGTACATGACGATCTGGGTGCGTTTGAGGTCCGTCACGACGACCTGGGACACCTGATCGCCTGCCTTCACCGTCATGAGGACTCCTCCTGGGTGATGCGCACCGAGACCGAGGTGGAGCGGGCCACCAGGTTGCCGTCGGCGTCGTGGAAGTCGACGTGGCGCTCGGCGAAGTTCAGCACGCCGGCCCGGCCGCTCTTGTGCCAGGTGCGGCCCTGCCGCTTGCGGGCCGTCAGCGTCTCGCCGACGCGGATCGGGCGGAAGTACTCGAACTCCTGCTCCGCGTGCAGGCCGCCGGTTCCGCCCGACGAGCGGCCCGCGTCGGCTCCTGAGCCGTTCCAGGGCTCGCCGGGCTTCATGCGCAGCGGCCAGTCCGGGTCGAACTGGGAGAAGGCGATCGGGAAGGTGGGCACGACCACGTCCGCGTCCTCCCCCACGGCGCGGGCGAACGCCCGCACGTGACCCTGCTCGATCGGGAAGGGAACGTCAGTCACTGTGTCGCCTCCTTGGTGGCCGGGCGCAGGTGGCCGACGGCCAGCTCTCTGGCGGACGGCCGGTTGATCTTGCCGGCCGGGCTGCGGGGGATGGCCTCGACCCGGACGATGGCGCGCGGGCGTTTGTACCCGGCCAGCCGCTCGCCCACGTGCCGGCTCAGCGCCTCGTCCTCGACCTCGGCGAGCGCGTCCGCCGGCGCGACGACGGCGACCACGATCTGACCCCAGCGCGGGTCGGGCACGCCGACGACCACGGCCTCGGAGACGCTCGGGTGGGTCACCAGCGCCTCCTCGACCTCCTCGGGGAAGACCTTCTCGCCGCCGGTGTTGATCACGCCGTCGCCGCGGCCGAGCAGGATCAGCCTGCCGTCCGCGTCCAGCGAGGCGAGGTCGCCGGGGACCGCGTACCGGACGCCGTCGATGGTCCGCCAGACCCTGGCGGTCCGTTCCGGGTCCTTGAGGTAGCCGACCGGCTGCGGCCCGGCGCTGGCCAGGACCCCGACCTGCCCGGTGCCGGGCTTGATGTCCTGGTCGTTCTCGTCCAGGATCCGGGCGACGGGGGCCAGCGTGAACCGTCCGTCGGCCACGTCGGCCTCCGAGCGGGCCAGCGCCTGGCCGAAGGGCCCGCCCTCGGAGGCCGAGATGTTGTCGATCAGGGTCATCCCGCCGCGCCGCAGCAGCTCCCGCTTGACCTCGGCGCTCCAGATGACGCCTGAGCTGGTCATCGAGCGCAGGCTGCCGATGTCGTACGGACTCCCCGCCCGCTCTGCGGCGGCCAGCGCGTCCACCAGCGGCCGGCCGAACGCGTCTCCCACGATCACCATCTCGGTGACCGCGCGCCGCTCGACGGTCCGCCACACCTCGTCCGCGTCGAGGGAGCGGGAGGTGCAGAAGCAGATCGTCCCTCCGGCCAGCAGGGTGCGCAGCGCGTGGAACAGGCCGGTGCCGTGCATGAGCGGCGACATCGGCAGCACGACCGGCGTGCCACCCTTCTCGCGCAGCTCGCGGACCCGCGTGCGCACCTCGTCCGGCGTCCGCGGCGGTTCGAGCCCGGCCTGGCGGAAGACGCCGCGCAGGATGCCGAGCAGGCCGTCACGGTCCCAGATGACGCCTTTGGGCCGGCCTGTCGTGCCCCCGGTGAGCAGGATGATGCCGTGCGGCGAGCCGGCGGCGGCGTCGCGGTGGACCGGCTCGTGCTCGACGGCCCGCTCGAACGGCACGACCGGCGCGAGCGGCTCCGCCTCGGCGCCGACCTCCAGGAGCAGCCGGTCACCCGGCACCTCGCGGACGTGGGCGGCCAGGCTCGTGTCGTGCACGAACGCCGCCGCGTCGGTGTAGTCGAGCACGTAACGCAGCTCGGGGGCGCGGTAGCGGTAGTTGATGTTGACCGGCCGCGCGCCCAGCTTGAACGCCGCGACGATGGTCTCCAGGTACGCGAAGGAGTTGTACAGGCCGATGGCGACGGTCGAGCCGGGGCCGATCCCGCGCGCGGCCAGCGCCCCGGCCAGCCGCGCCGCGCGATCGTCCAGCTCGGCGTAGCTGACGGCTCGGTCGCCCTGGATCATGGCGGGCCGATCGCCCGCCGCCTGCGCCGCGGCGCGCAGGGCGGTCGCGACGCTCATCTTCAGCTCGGCGGGTTCTGGCGGGTCGTTCGGCTCGTGAGCCATCCGGTCTCCTTCGATGCGGTACGCGGCCAGCCGCTCATCCGGCGCGGGGTGGGAGGTCATGGGTCCGTACATTGGAGATCATCGCAGCGTCCATCATCCAGTCGCGCGCCCGCTGCGGAGCCGCCGCGATCTCCGACATCTGGCGCTGGTACTTGCGCCGCTCCACCTCGTCCTGCTCGGCCATGGCGGTGGTGGTGCGGTGGGTGAGCTCCTTGACCGCCTCGATCGCGGCCTTGCGTCTGCGGTGCGCCCAGGCGTCCAGCACGTCCGGGCCGGCCTCGCCGGTCAGCACCGCGCCGAGCTGGATGGACAGGTCGAACGCGTCGTGGATGCCGCCGTTGAGCCCCATGCCCCCCATCGGGCTGTTGACGTGCGCGGCGTCGCCCAGCAGCAGCACCCGGCCGTGGCGGAAGGCGTCGGCCACGCGCTGGTGCACCGAGTAGATCTTCCGTTCGCGCAGCGGCAGCTCGGGGTGGTCGCCGAACAGGCCGCGCAGCCGTTCGGCCACGTACTTGCCGGAGACCGCCTCGTCGCTGGTGACGTGGGGCGGCACCGAGATGACGACCCGCCACAGGTCGGGCACCCGCAGCACCAGCAGGTGCTCCTCGGGGTCGGCGATGTAGTTGACGTCGCAGATGCCGGGCAGCAGGGTCTCCACCGGGTAGTCGATGCTCAGCACGAGATACCGGTGATCGTAGGTGAGCCCCTCGAACGGCGTGCCCAGCGCCTTGCGGATGGTGCTGCGCGCCCCGTCGGCGCCGAGCACCCATCGGGCCGCGACCCGTTCCCCGGACGCGGTGGTCAGCGCGGCCTCGCCGTCGCTCTGGCGCACGCCGACGACGCCGGTCCCGAGCCGGATGGCGACCCGGTCGTGCCGCTCCTCGATGGCGTCCTTGATGATCTGGGTGTACTTGTACTGTTCGAGCTGCAGCCTGAACGGGTACGCGGTCTCGTCGGCCAGCAGCCCGAAGTCGAACTCCGCGATCAGCCCGTCGCGCCGGTCGCGCACCTGGTACTTCCTGGCCACGATGCCGCTCGACAACATCGTGCCGACGACACCGAGGTCGCGGGCGATCTCGATGGTGGGCGGGTGGAACGTGGAGGCCCGCCACTCGGTGCTGAGCCGCTCGCTCTCCTCCAGGACGACGACCGACGCGCCGCGCCGGGCCAGGGCGAGCGCGGCGGTGAGCCCGACCGGCCCGGCGCCGACCACGGCCACGTCGTGAACGGCCATCATCGGCTCCACTCGGCGAGGTGGTCGCACATGGTCCTGGCCAGGTCGGGGCGGCCCTGGAAGTAGTGGTCCGCGCCCTTGATCTCGACCAGCTCGCGGCGGTCGTGGGCGACGGCCTCGTACATGGTGCGGGCGTGGCTGGGGAAGGCCGCGCAGTCGGCCGATCCGTAGACGACCATGACCGGCGCCTTGACATGGGGAAGGGCGCGGTAGGCGTTGGCCCGGCCGCGGTCGTAGCTCCACTGGCTCAGCCAGGAGCGCAGGCTGGTGAGGTGGCCCAGCGACGCCGGCTGGAAGTTGGCCACCCACGGGGAGCCCCACAGGGTGCCGGTCTTCCGGTCGGACGGGTCGAGGGCCAGGTCCAGGAAGCGCGGGTCGGCGGCGGTGCCGTGGACGACGAAGGGCAGGTCGTCGGGCGCCTCCTTCCGGCCGTCCTGCGACTCCCTGGTGTGCTCGCGCAGCGCCTCGATCTGCTCGGCGGCCCAGCCGGTGATCCGGCGGTTGCGCTCGATCTGGGCGGCGCGGTAACGCTCGACGAACTCCGCGCCGTACGCGGGGCCGTTGGCCGGGTCGAACATGTCGAGCGAACGGTGGCGGTCGAAGGGCCGCCGCTCGTCGGTGATGGCCGGGTCGAGCCCTTCTGTGTAGACGATCGCCCGGCCGGGGTGCGCCATGGCCATCACGATCTTGTCGGCCGGAATCAGGTCCGCGCTGGTCAGGTCCACGGGGTCGCCGGCCGGTGTGTGGGTGATGGTGGGGTGCTCGGCCTGCTCCTGGTAGAGCGCGGCCAGGCCGCCGCCGCCGGAGTTGCCGACCAGGACCACCCGCTCGTAGCCCAGCTCGCGCAGGCGCCGGATCGCCGCGCCGACGTCCAGGACGCAGTTCTCCATGATCAGCGCCGAGTCGTTGCCGACGTACCGGGTGGCCAGGCCGACCGCGGCCACGCCTCGGGAGGCCAGCTCCTCCAGTGCGTAGTGGCCGATGAAGTTGGAGGCGGGATGCACGATCAGCACGGCGGTCGTCGGCTGCCGCCGGTCGTCCTTCCAGAGGGTGGCCCAGATCTTCCCGCTCATCCGGGCGACGCCGGAGTTGATGTCCAGGCGTCCGCCTTGGGACATCGGGATGGGCAGTAGTTCGCGGGACAGCACGGGCGGCTCCTGATCAGCGCGAGTAGGGCAGGTGACGGGTCGGCGGCGAGCGCGCTACCCGCGTGCGGTCCACTTCCGCAGCGTCTCGACGCCCGCTTTCGCGTCGTCGTCGTTCAGCTCGCGGGTCTGGTACGTCAGCTCGATCCGCACGCCGTTGGGGTCGAAGATGTAGAGGGACTCCCAGACGCCGTCATGGTCGACGATGCCCACGGTCTCCACGCCCTTGGCGGCGAAGTGCGCCTTCCACTCGTGCAGCTCCTCCATCGAGTCGACGTTGAGCGCGATGTGCCGCACCCACGACGGCACCGAGTCAGGGCCAGGGTCAGGCATGTCGTCGACCTCGAAGAAGGCGATGGCGCTCCCGTCGCCCAGCCCGAAGAAGGTGTGCAGGTACGGCGTCTTGGCGCCGTTCGACGGGACCTCGTCGAGCTGGATCGCGGTGAGCAGCTCACACTTCAGCACCTCGGTGTAGAAGTCGTGCGTCGCTTGGGAGTCCCAGGTCGGATAGGCGATGTGGTTGAGCGAGCGCGGAGTGCGGAGATCGGCTGTGGCCATCATCTGATCCTGTCTGTGTCAATTATCGGACAAACAGTCCGAAATTTGAGTTGATTGTCGGTTGGTGGATGTCCGCTTGTCAACTGCCCTGAGGATCGGACGTTCAGATGACCACCACGCTGCGCAGCGCCTTTCCGGCCAGCAGCCGGTCGAAGCCCTCCTGCGCGTCGGTCAGGCCGAGCGATCCGGAGACGTACTCGTCCAGCGGGAGGCGGCCGTCCAGGTAGAGGCTCGCCAGGAGGGGCAGGTCACGGGAGGCGACGCAGTCTCCCCAGATGGAGACCCTGATCGAGCCCGCGTTCAGGAACAGCCGGCGCAGCGGCAGCTCGACCGTGTCGCCCCGCCGGGGCGCGCCGACGATCACCAGCCGCGAGCCGGGCCCGCGCAGCCCGTCGGCCGTGGCGAAGGTGGCGGGGCCGCCGACCGCGTCCAGGACGACGTCGGCGCCCGCGCCATCGGTCAGCTCCCGTACCCGTTCGCCCAGGTCCTCGCCGAACGCGTCGATCACGTGGGTGGCGCCGAAGCGCGCGGCGGCGTCTAGCTTGTCCGGGTTGGTGTCCACGGCGATGATCCGCCGCGCGCCCGCGTACGCGGCGCCGGCGACGGCCGCGATCCCCACGCCACCGCACCCGATCACCACCACGTCGTCGGCCGGCCCGACCCGCGCGGTGTTCACGGCGGCGCCGAACCCGCTGGGCACGCCGCAGCCGAGCAGCGCGGCGATCTTCGGCGGAACCCTCGGGTCGATGGCGATCGCCTGCCTGGCGGGCACGATGACCCGTTCGGCCAGGCCGCCGATGCCGAGCACGGGGGTCGCGGCGGCGCCGTCGCCGAGCCCCACCTTCGGCCGGCGCGGCAGCCTCGACGGACACGCCTCCGGCCGTCGCGCGAGGCAGTGACGGCACTCGCCGCAGGCCACCATGGGCGCGACGACCACGCTGTCCCCCACCGCGACGCCCGTCGCGTCCGGCCCCAGGGCCTCGATCACGCCGGCCACCTCGTGCCCGACCAGGTACGGGAAGTCCGTCCCCGACGTGCCGTGCATGAAGTGCACGTCGCTGTGGCACAACCCGCAGGCGCTCACGCTGATCAGCACCTCGTCGCCGGTCGGCGCGCGCAGGGGGATGTCCTCGAAGCTCAGCGGGCCGAGCGGCTGCCGGACGACGGCGCCTCGATAGTGTGCTGCGGGCATGGGCGGCTCCTCCAGATCGGTGCGGGTCACATCGGTACGGCAAACGGGGTTCGGGTCAGTACCAGCGGGGCGCGTCGGCGGCGGCGGTGTCCACGATCACCGTCTTGAGCTCCGTGTATGCCTCGTGGCCCACCCGGCCGAGCTCCCGGCCCACCCCTGACAGGCCGACGCCGCCGATCGGGGCGTCCAGCGCCAGCGCCCCGTAGGAGTTGATCCAGAAGTAGCCCGACCGCACGGCTCTGGCGGTGGTCAGCGCCCGGTCCAGGTCACGGGTCCAGCAGCCGCCCACCAGCCCGAACGGCGAGTCGTTGGCCAGTTCGACGGCCTGCCGGGCGCCGCTGAAGCGCTGCACGGTGAGGACCGGCCCGAAGACCTCGTCGTAGACGATGTCGGGCACCCGCGACAGCCCGGCGGGGATCTCCAGCACGGTCGGCGCGACGAAGGCGCCATCGGGGTGGACGCCGGGCGGCCGGTCTCCGCCGGCCAGGACCCGGGCCCCCTGGCCGACCGCCTTGTCGATCATCGCCCGCACCCGGGCGGCCTCCTCGGCCGAGATCAGCGCGCCGAGCCGGGTGTCGGCCGCGAACGGGTCACCGACCCTGATCGAGCGCGCCGCCTCGACCACCCGCGCGGGCGCCGCCTCGGCGACCGGCTCCTCGACCAGCAGCCGCGAGCCGGAGAAACATCGCTGCCCGGCGTTGCGGAAGACGCCGCCGACAGTGGCGTGCAGGGCGGACTCAAGGTCGGCGTCCGCGTAGACGATGTTCGCCGACTTTCCGCCCAGCTCCAGCAGCACGCGCTTCATCCCGTACGCCGCCGAGCCCATCACCTGCCGGCCGACCGCCGTGCTGCCGGTGAACGACACCATGCTCACCTCGGGGTGCTCGACCAGCCGGCGGCCGACGTCCCCCGCGCCCTGCACCACCTGGACCAGCCCGGCGGGCAGGCCGGCGGCCGTCAGGATCTCGGCGAACACGGGCACCGCCAGCGGGCTCAGCTCGGGCGCCTTGATCACGATCGCGTTGCCCGCGGCCAGCGCCGGCCCCGCCTTCTGCGCCGCGAACATGAGCGTGGTGTTGAACGGGATGACCGCCGCCACCACCCCCACCGGCTCGCGGAACGTCATGCGCAGGGTGGACCCGTCGGCCGGCAGCGTGACACCTTCGAGCGTGGCCGCCCATCCGGCCCCGGCGCGCAGGTGGGCCGCGGCGACGAAGACGTCCCCGCGCGCCTCGGCCAGTGTTTTGCCGTTGTCCAGCGCGACGAGGTGGATCAGCCGCCGGACCTGGGTCTCGACGAGGTCGGCCGCCGCGCGCAGGATCCGCGCCCGCTCGTGCGGGGAGGTGCGTGCCCAGTCCGGCTGGGCCGCGACGGCCCCGGCGACGGCCTCGTCCACGAAGGCGTCCGTGGCCGCCTCGACCGTCGCGATCACCGAGCCGTCGCCGGGGTGGCAGGTCGTGAACTCGGCCCCGCCGCCACCGCGCAGGGCTCCGGCGAGGAAGCTGTGCGCGGGCGGGAGGTCCGCGACGGCGATGTGATCGGACAGGTCTGGGCTCATGGAGCAACCTCCTTGGCAATGCCCGGGCGACCAGCGCTCTTTACCTCGCCTACGCGCCAACGCTACCATCAGTATTCACATATAGGACTCATCGTCCGATAAATGGAACTCCTAACGTCAGGGGACCCTCGTGGAATTCACCCACCTCGGCCGCAGCGGCCTGACGGTCAGCCGGCTTGTCCTCGGCACGGACAACTTCGGCACGCAGACGACCGAGGAGGACGCGTTCGCGATCATGGATCGGGCCCACGAGCTGGGCATCAACCTGATCGACACGTCCGACGTGTACGGCTGGCGGTTCGGCGAGGGCCTGACCGAGCAGATCATCGGCCGCTGGCTGGCCACCGGCGGAGGGCGCCGCGAGCGCACCGTGCTGGCCACCAAGCTCTACGGCCGCATGTCCACGTGGCCGAACAACGCGGGCCTGTCCGCCCTGCACATCCGGCGCGCCTGCGAGGCGTCGCTGCGGCGGCTGAAGACGGACCACATCGACCTGTACCAGATGCACCACATCGACAGATCGACCCCATGGGAGGAGATCTGGGAGGCGATGGACGTGCTGAAGACCCAGGGCAAGATCGTCTACGTGGGCTCGTCCAACCATCCCGCCTGGCACATCGCTGGCGGGCAGGAGAGGGCCGCCCGGCGCGGGCACACCGGCCTGGTCAGCGAGCAGACCATCTACAACCTGCTCGAACGCACCGCCGAGCTGGAGGTCCTGCCCGCCTGCGCGCACTACGGCGTCGGCTTCATGCCGTGGTCGCCGCTCGACGCGGGCCTGCTCGGCGGCATCCTGCGCAAGGAACGGGAGAACGCGATGGGCACGCCGCTGCCCGGCGCGAAGGTGGCCACGCACCGGGGCAAGCGGCTGATCAAGCTGGACCGGCACCGCGCCCAGATCCAGGAGTACGAGGACCTGTGCGACGAGCTCGGCCACAGCCCGGCGGACGTGGCCATGGCCTGGCTGCTGAGCCGGCCCGGCGTGACCGCGCCGATCATCGGGCCGCGCACGCTGGCGCAGCTCGACGCGGCCACCCGCGCCTTCGAGGTGAGCCTGGACGACAAGACGCTGGAGCGGCTGGACACCATCTTCCCCGGCCCTGGACCGGCGCCGGAGGCCTACGCCTGGTAGGCCCCCGGCCTGGGGCTCAGCGGAACGTCTGCTGGAGCCCCAGCAGCCGCCGGGCGCCCAGCTTGTCCAGGTATCCGAGGTGGTCGTCCACCGAGTACACGTACTTCTCCAGGTACTCCTTGGTCCGGTCCTGGGCCGCGAGGTCCCGGTACTCCACGAGCTGCTCCCGGTCGTAGCCGTAGTGTCCCGGCGAGGACAGCGGGTGCGAGCCGTACGGCGCGTGGGCGACGCTCTCGACGATCGCGCCGGGGATGGACACCAGGCGCGGATCGGGGGCCGGGGCGTACTCGTCCAGGATCTCGTCCGAGCTGATGATGACGTGGTCGCTCGCCTTGGCCATCACGTCCTCGAAGCGCCGCTGGCCGAAGATCTGCGCGTTGCCCTTCCTGTCGGTGACCTGGGCGTGGAACAGCCCGTAGTCCGCGCGCAGGGCGGGGATCGTGGTCACCGTGTTGCCCGTGTACGGGTCGGTCGTGGTCCTGATGCCGTCGTTGACCTTGGGCAGGTCGGTGCCCTCGTAGAGCGCGGGCAGCGGCAGGAACGGCAGCTTGCTCGCCCCCGCGCGGAAGCCGTAGACGATCCACGCCTCGTCCGCCTCGACGATCTCGATGGTCTTCCCCTCGGCGGCCCGCCGGTAGTTCGGCGCCATGCCGAGGAACTCCAGCCCCACGTACGACACGTGCAGCCGGCGGACGCAGCCGGCCGCGATGAGCATGTCCACCGGCGCGCCCCCACTCGGCGTCGGGATCAGCTCCAGGTCCTTCACCCCGCGCCGGATCAGCGCGTTGACCAGCGCCATCGGGCCGTTGTGCGAGTGCACGCCGCCCAGCGCGATCGTGGCTCCGTCCGGGATGCCGGCGACCGCCTCCTCCGGGGTCGTCACCTTGCTCGCGCTCATCGCCTGAGTCCCTCACCCTCGCTGGTCGTCGCCTCTCCGAGCAGGCGCGTACCGGTGACGCGCTTGAGCTCGGCCCTTCTGATCTTGCCGCCCTCGTCGACCGGCAGCCCGGTCACGAACTCCACCTCGCGCGGCCGCTTGTACCCGGCCAGCCGCTCGGCGCAGTAGTCGAGCACCTGCTGCTCGGTCAGGTCCGCGCCGGGCACCCGCTGCACGAGCGCCTTCACCGACTCCCCGAACCGCTCGTGCGGGACGCCGATCACGGCCGCGCGCTCGACGCCCGGGCACGCCTGCAGCACCGCCTCGACCTCGCCTGCGTACACGTTCTGCGCGCCGGAGCGGATGACGCCCTGCGCGCGATCGGCGAGGTAGATGTAGCCGCGCTCGTCGCGCCAGGCCATGTCGCCGAGCCGGAGCCAGCCGTCCTTGAGCACGGCGCGGGTCGCCTCCGGCTGACTCCAGTAGCCGGAGAACACGCTGGCGGCCCGGATCCGCATCTCGCCGGTCTCCCGTACGGCCGCCTCCTTGTCCTCCGCGTCGAAGATCTTGACGTCGGCGAACGCGGCCGGCCTGCCGACCGGGACGATCGAGGCGGTCTCGGCCCGCAGGAAGTTGCGGTGGTCGTCGGGGGTGAGCAGCGCGACGAATCCGCCCGCCTCCGTCGCCCCGAACGCGTGGTAGAACTCCAGGTCCAGCGCCCCGGCGAGGGAGCGGATCAGGCTCCACGACACCGACGCGCCGCCGTAGCCCACCAGCTTGAGCGGGCTCGCCCTGGTCAGGTCGAGGTCGGGCAGCGCGCGTACGAGGTCGACCAGCATCGTGGGCACCAGGAACGCGTGCTCGACCCCGTACTTGCCGACGTCGTCCACGAAGCCGGCCGCGTCGAACCGGCGGCGCAGCAGCAGCGGGACGCCCAGGTAGGCGGTGGTCGTGACGAAGGACGCGCCGACCCCCAGCGTCAGCGGCACCGAGATCCAGGTGGGGCCGCCGCGCGGGACGTCGACCTCGCACAGGTAGTTGGCCGTGCTGGCGACCTGCTGGTCGTGCGTGGCCATGCAGCCCTTGGAGGCGCCGGTGGTGCCGCTGGTGTAGCGCAGCGAGCGCAGCTCGTCGCCGGTGCCCGTCTCCGGCACCTCGTCAGGGGCGCCCGAGGCGACCAGGTCCGTGAACGACTCGCCGTCCATGCCGATGGTGTAGACGCCGCGGACGCCGGGCACCGTGCTCGCCGCCTCGGCCGCGGCGGGCGTGTCGCAGATGAGCAGGGAGGCGCCCGAGTGGGCGAGGATCCTGGCGATCTCGGGCGCGGTCAGCCTGGTGTTGATCCCGACGGTGACCAGGTTGGCCTTCCACGCGCCGTGGAAGCCCGTCACGATGTGGTGGCAGTTGGACAGCACGAGCGCGACCCGCTCCTGGGCGCGGTACCCGAGCGCGATCAGCGCGTTGGCCAGGCGGTTGGACTCGACGTCCAGCTCGGCCCAGGACAACCGGGTCTGGTCGCAGATGACGGCGGTCATCGGGCCGCGCCGCACCGCGTTCTGGCGCAGCAGTCGCTCGATTCGCATGATGGGTTCCGTTCGTCAGCGGCTGAGTGCCCGCTCGACCAGGTCGGCGACCAGATCGGGGCGTTCGATGTGGACGTCGTGCCCCGCGCCGGGCAGCACGGTGACCGGGTGGCCGAGGACCTCGGCCAGGTCCGCCGGGTCGATGCCGGGGTCCTGGTCGCCGCAGGCGAGCTCGACGGGGCAGGTCACCCGGCTGATGCGCGCGGCCAGCTCGGGGCCGCCGGCGGGGGCGGCCCTGGTGATGCCGGGGTCGGCCGACAGCCGGTAGCCGCCGTCCGAGCGGACGATCCCACCGGCGCGGTCCTCGTCGGTGAACGCCGGCCCGCGCACCCCCGACACCCGGCCGAACAGCTCGCGCGCCTGCTCCTCGTCGCCGAAGATCCGGGGCGCCTTGGCGGCCAGGGCGGCGCGCCGGGACAGCTCCTCCTCGGTCCAGGCCACCTTCATCGCGATCACGGTCAGGGAGGCGACGGCGAGTCCGCGGGTGCCGTCCGCGAGGGTCATGCCGACCAGCCCGCCGAGCGAGTGGCCGATGACGGTCAGCGGGGAGCCAGCGGGCAGCGCCTTGGCCACGGCGTCGGCGTACCCTTCGGGCGAGTAGTCCTGGCGGTGGGCCGAGCGGCCGTGCCCCGGCAGGTCGGCCACCAGCCACCGGAACGGGGTGCGGCGCCCGCGCAGCTCGTCCAGCACCGGTCTCCAGACGGCGCCCGAGGCGCCCGAGCCGTGCAGGAACAGCACCGCGGGCCCGTCGCCGCCGGATTCGACGTGCACCTCACCCATCACGCCTCGTCTCCAGCCGTGCCCTTGAGGAAGTCGAGCACCGCGTCGAGGAACGCGCCGGCCCGCTCGATCTGCGGGTAGTGGCCGCTGCCGCCGATCGTCACCGTACGCGCGCCGGGAATCTGCCCGGCCAGCTCCTCCCACGTCCGTGCGGGCACCAACTGGTCGTGCTCCCCCCGGACGAGCAGGGTGGGCACGGCGATGCCGCCGTAGTCACGGGCGGGCGGACGGACGTGCGAGCGCCGCTCACCGCCGTCCCGCCCCGGAGCGCGCAGGCCCGCCGCCGCGGCGGTCTCCCACGCACCGGGGACCATGCACGACTCGTGGCGGCGACGCAGGTAGCCCTCGCTGTCGCGCCAGCGCGGGTCGTGGAAGAGCACGTCCATGGAGGGCCGCAGGCCGTCGAGGGTGCCGTCGAACCGCTCCAGCGTCAGGCGGGCCGCCTCGGCAGGGGCGGCCAGGCCGGTGCCGACCACGGCCATCGCCCGGATCGGCCACTCGGCCGGGCGCCGGTTGGCGATGTCGAGCAGCATCCGCCCGCTGAGCGACGTGCCGATGAAGTACGCCGGCTCGGCGCCCAGCGTGCGCAGCACCGAGGCGACCTGCCGGCGCATGAGCCGCCGCTGACCGCCGCCGAAGTCGCGCAGCTTGTCGCTGAGGCCGAAGCCGACGAAGTCGATCGCCAGCACCCGGTGCCGCTCGGCCAGCGCCTCGATGCAGTTCTCCCAGGTGAGCAGGGCCGAGGCCCCGTACTCGCCGCCGTGCAGGAGGACCAGCGGCGGGCCGTCCCCTGCCTCCAGGTAGTGGGTGGTGCGGCCGTCGGCGCGGACGTACCGATCGGCCCAGCCGCGGGGGGTGCCCACGCTCAGGCCGCGGACGGGTAGCGGCGCAGCACGCCTTCGCGATCGACCTGGGTCCTGAGCAGGTCGAGCTCGTGGTCGTCCGGCGCCTCGACGATGTGCAGGTCGTCGGCGATCAGCAGCTCGAACCCGGTCGCCGCCTGGATCTTCTCGACGCTGGTCCACGGATGAACCTTGATCAGCCGCATCCGCTTGCTCTCCGGCTCGAAGTCGAAGACGCCCAGCGGGGTGAACACCCGGCGCGGCCCGTCGGACTCAGGGCGGAAGACCTTGCTGCGGGAGTCGCCGCCGTCGAGCCAGCCGGCGCCGCTGATGAAGTCGACCTTGTCGACGAAGATCTTCGGCGAGTGGTGCTCGGTGTAGATGTAGCTGGTCTTGAAGCCGCCGAGGAAGATCAGGCCGATCGTGCCAGGACCACGCACCTTCGGCTTGTCCCAGTCGCCGATCATGGCCATGTTCAGGTTGCCGTGCTTGTCTATCTGCATGCCGCCGAGGAACGCGAAGTCGAAGCGCATCGCGGTCTCGAAGTCCACCACGTCGTCGAGGCTGAAGTGATACTCACTGGTCACCAGGTTGCGGTAGTCGGCCGACGACTCGGTCAGCCGCTGGATCCTGGGGTTCATCGCGCCGCTGCCGCCGCAGAAGAAGGACAGGTTGGGCGCGTGGGTGAGCTGCGCGAGGCGCAGCGCGGCGGCGGGAATGTGCGACGCGGCGCCCACGGAGCCGAAGTCGCCGTCCTGCATCTCGTGCGAGATGGAGATCGCCATCATCTCGGCCCAGGTGTAGCTCGGCTCCGGCACGTGGCCCCCTCTTACTTCTTGTCAGACCATCGATTCACAATTATCGTACAGTAAGTCCGTAATTTGTAACAATGCTCTCGCAGCGGGGTCCATGTCAAGGGTCTCCGCCCGTGGCCGCGCAGGAGGAACAACCATGACCCGACCCGCCATCGAGCGAGTCCTGCACGGCCTCGTGGACCTGCACTGCCACTCCGGGCCCAACCCGCTGCCGCGCCGCTTCGACCACGTCGAGGCCGCCCGCGACGGCGAGCGCCTGGGGATGCGGGCCTTCCTGGCCAAGTCGCACCACCACAACACCGTGATGGACCTGCTGGCCATGGCCGACCGGCTGGCCGGCGTGAGCACCGCCGTGTACGGCGGCATCGCGCTGAACGCCCAGGTCGGCGGCATCAACCCGTACGCGGTGGAGATGTCCCTGCGCATGGGCGGCCGGTGCGTGTGGTTCCCCACCATCTCCTCCAGCGCCCACATCGACCACCACAACTCGGGCGGCGGCTTCCCCAGGCCGACGGTCCCGCTGACCATGTCGCAGGTGGACGTGCGCGGCCCGGACGGCGCGCTGCTGCCCGAGGTCGGCCGGGTCATCGAGATCATCGCCGAGACCGGGGCGCTGCTGTCGGCCGGGCACATGGCTCCCGACGACATCCGGGAGGTGTTCGGCGCCGCCCGGGAGGCGGGCGTGCGCCGGATGGTGGTCAGCCACCCGAACTTCGTGATCGGCTCCGACCCCGCGCAGTGCCGCGAGTTCGTCGAGCTCGGCGCCTACATCGAGCACGAGACCAGCATGTACGACCCCGAGGTCGCGCAGAGGAAGTGGGGCCCGGAAGTGCTGATGGACTGGATAGAAAAGGTCGGCCCCGAGCACACCGTCCTCGCCTCCGACCTCGGGCAGGCCGGCCGCCCGTTCCCCGTCGACTCCTTCATCCGGGTCGGGTCCGCGCTGCTCGACCTCGGACTGCCTGAGAAGGACCTGCAGCAGATCGTCCGCGTCAACCCCTCGTACCTGCTCGGCCTGGACGACTGACCTTTCGCCCAGGACCGGCCAACAGAAGGACGCATCGTATGTACAGCCCCAGCGACCCCCGTTCCGCGCTCAACACCGCCACCGCGACCACGACCGACCCGAACGCCCCGGTGGCGGCCTTCGCCACCTACGAGTTCCTGACCCTGCCGCCCACCGAGGAGAGCGAGCTGGGCAGCAGGACCTGGTACGTCCGCGGCCAGAACTTCGTGCTCGCCTTCAGCCGCCTGACCGCCGGCGACACACTCCGGCGCGGCGCGGCCGGCCAGCGCGACGAGTACGTGATCGTCCTGCCCCACGACGGCGCCACGGTCGAGGTGGCGGCCGGGGCCGACAGCCGGAAGGTGAGCGGGGCGGGCGTGGTCATCGTGCCGCCCGGCGACAGCGCCGTCACCGCCCACACCGACGCCGAGGTGGTCAGGCTGTTCGACGTGCGGACCGCCGACGTGCTGCCGCGCTGCGTCAACGCGGACGACTACGCCGAGCCCCACCCGCGGGTCGCGCTGCTGGAGCCGTGGCCCGAGCCGCCCGCCGGGCACCGCCTGCGGGTCTACCGCAACGCCGACCATCCGCTGGACAAGGGCCGGTTCGGCCGGATCTTCCGCTCCAGCGCCTTCATGGTCAACTTCGGCGACCCCAGGAACGGGCCGCGTGACCCCGACCGGCTCTCGCCGCACCACCACGACGACTTCGAGCAGTGCTCGCTGACCGTCGCCGGCGACTACGTCCATCATGTCCGCACACCCTGGACCTCGAAGCTGTCGCAGTGGCGCGACGACGACCACGTGAGCGTCGGCAGCCCCGCCGTCGCGATCATCCCGCCGCCCACCGTGCACACCAGCCAGGCCCTCGGCGAGGGCGCCCACCTGCTCATCGACATCTTCAGCCCGCCGCGCGCGGACTTCTCCGCCAAGCAGGGATGGGTGCTCAACGCCGACGAGTACCCCGCCCCCGATCACGTCACGGTCGGCTGAGCATGGGTTTCTTCGACACCGCGACGGCGCGGACGCCGCGCCTCGGCACGTGGATCAAGCTGGCGACCGTCGAGAGCGTCGACATCATGGCCAGCGCCGGGTTCGACTTCGTGGTCATCGACCTGGAGCACTCGCCGCTCGACCTGTCCATGACGGCGCGGATGATCAGCGCGGCCTCGGCGTACGGCGTCGATCCGCTGGTCCGCGTGCCCGACCACCAGGGCTCGACGATCGGGCGGATCCTGGACGCCGGGGCCAGGGGCATCCTGGTGCCCCGCGTGGACTCGGCGGCCGACGCCGAACGCGTCGTCGCGGCCACCCGCTTCCCGCCCCTCGGCCAGCGCGGGGCGGGCGGCACCAGCCGGGCGGGCCGGTGGGGGCTGACCCCGCGCGCCGAGTACGTCAGGACCGGCAACGAGGACGTCGTCTGCGTCCCGCAGCTGGAGAGCCCGGCCGCCATCGACGCCGCCGCGGACATCCTGGCCGTGCCCGGGGTGGACGCGGTCTTCCTGGGGGCCGGCGACCTGTCGCTCGCGCTGGGGGTCGGCATGAACGACCCCACGGTGCGAAGCTCGCTGGAGCGGGCCCGTACGGCGGCCGCCGCGGCGGGCAAACCCTGCGGCGCGGCCTGCGTGGACGCGGCGTCGGCTCATCGGGCCGCGGCGCTCGGGCACCAGTTCCTGATCATGGGCAACGACGCGACCATGCTCGCCCGTACGGCCCACTCGATGACGGAGGCGTTCAGGAAGCAGGCGACCGAGTGATCGTCGGCACCTGGCGGCTGGCGGACTACTACATGGAGGGCGCGCCGGGCGAGGCCGTCCGCCCGCTCGGGGACACCCCGCTCGGCCTGCTCATCTACGGCCCCGACGGCTACATGTCGGTCCAGTACATGGCCGGGGACCGTCCGCCCCTGGCGTCGGAGAACTGGCGCTGGACCACCGACGAGGAGAAGCTCGCCGCGGTGCGGACCTTCGGCGCGTACGCCGGCCGCTACGAATGGCTCGGGGACCGCATCGTCCACGAGGTGGAGGCCGGGATCTACCCCAACTGGATCGGCACCAAGCTGGTCCGCCTGGCCGTCGTGGAGGGCGACCGGCTGACCCTGCGCGCCGAGCGTTCGGACGGCCGGCCGCCCACCCCCGTCCTGCTCTGGGAGCGCATCCGATGATCGACTCACACGCGCACCTGGTGACCGATGACCCGGCCTACCCCTACGACCCGCCCGGCGGCACGGTCAGCGCCGCCGTGCGCGAGGACCCGATGACGGCGGAGCGGCTGCTGACCGCGCTGGACGCCAACGGGCTGTCGGCCGCCGTCGCGGTCCAGCGCGCGCACGTGTACGGCTACGACAACAGCTACGTCGTGGACGCGGCGGCCCGCCACCCCGACCGGCTGCGCGCCATGTGCGTCATCGACGCCCAGGCCCGCGGCTCCGCCAAGACCGTGCGGCGCTGGGCCGAGCGCGGCGCCGTGGCCATGCGCCTGACCTCGCCCGGCGGCAACCAGCACGGCGGCACGCCGGGCGCCGGCTGGTTCGCCGGGCCGCCGGCGCTGGAGGTGTGGCGGCAGGTGAGCGAGCTGGGCCTGTCGATGTGCCTGCACCTCTACCGCTGGAACCGCGACGAGAGCCTGCGCGCCCTGCCCGCGGTCGCCCGCGCCTTCCCCGGCACGCCGGTCGTCCTCGACCACGTCGCCAGCGTCGAGGCCGACCGCGCCGAGCCCTTCCCCGGCGCCGCCGGGCTGCTCGCGCTGGCCGACCTGCCGCAGGTGCACGTCAAGGTGACCACCTTGAACTTCGCCCGGATCATCGCCGCCGGCGTCGCGCCGTCGGGGGTGGTGGAGTGGCTCGTGTCCCGGTTCGGCGCCGAACGGGTGCTGTGGGGATCCGACGTCACGCAGACCGCCGGCACGTACGCCGATATGGCACGGATCGCCCGGGAGTCGGTCGCCGGCCTGCCCGAACGAGACGCCGCCCTGGTCCTCGGCGGAACGGCCGCCGCCCTCTACGGCCTCCCCACGCTATCGGAGACCGATGGCCAGGCCCGGTGACGACGTGCCGCCGGGGTCCGGGGACGACGTGCGGGTGAACGGGCCCGGTGGTGCGGTGCCGCTGGTGGACGCCCACGTGCACCTGTTCACCAGCGCGCTGCCGCTCGCGGCGCGTGCCTGGACCCGTCCCGACGTCGACCTGCCCGTCGGAAAGTTCCTGACGACGATGGACGAGTACGGCGTCGGGCGCGCCGTGATCTCGGCGATGAGCCTGCTCGGCGACCTGAACGACTACACGATCGCCGCCCTGCGCGAGCACGACCGGCTGCGCGGCACCGTCATCGTCGAGCCCGGCGTGGACCGGTACGTGCTCGAACGCATGCGCTCCGACGGCGTGCGCGGCATCCGGTTCCAGTGGCGGCGCCTCGCGGAACTGCCCGACCTCGACGACCCGGCCTACCGCAGGCTGCTGTTCCGGGTCGCGGACCTCGGCTGGCACGTCGAGCTGAACATCGAGGGCGAGCGACTGCCGCCGGTGCTCGACCGGCTCGTCCGCTCGGGGGTGCGGGTCGTCGTCGACCACTTCGGCGACCCCGGCCGCCGCACCGGATACGCCGGGGAGTCAGGGGCGGCGCTGCTGCGCGCCCTGGACAGCGGCCGGGTGTGGGTGAAGCTGTCGGCGGGCTACCGCTTCGGCGTCGGCACGGACACGCTGACCGGCTACGCGGCGACGCTGCTCCCCCCCGCCGGGCCCGAGCACCTGTTCTGGGGCAGCGACGCGCCGTTCGTCGGCGCGCGACAGCCGGTCACCTATCGCGACGCCGTGGAGTCGTTCGCCCGGATCGTCCCGGACGCGGCTTTGCGCCGGCGCATCTCACAAGCGGCGCACGCGTTCTACTTCGACTGATCGCACACCGCCCCCGCCACCCCCGCCGGCCCCGCCGGGCCGCGTGGATCCCCCACTGGGCCTGCGCTGGGCCCGCGCGCGTCGCTTCGCCGGCACGCCTGAGCCCACCCCGGCCCGTCAGAGCCGGGGTGGGCTTCAGCGTGCGGTCACCGGCCGGGCGGGGTGTGGCTCTGCAGGTGCTCCGCGAACCCGGCGAAGTCCTCCGCCAGCTGGTCGGCGCTCCACCCGCCGTCCCGATGCGTCACGAACGCCTCCTTCGGATGCGCCCAGATCGCGAACTTGTCGCCGCCGAAGCCGAGGTACTGCCCGGTGACCCCGGCCGCCTCGTCCGAGGACAGGTAGACCACCAGGGGCGCCACGTCCTCCACCGTGCCGATCCCGCGCCGCCGCAGGTCGGCCGGGACCGGGCCGCCGGCCTCGACCGCGGCGACGGCCTCGGTCAGCGCGGGGATGGTCGCGGCCATCCTGGTCAGAGCGGTGGGCACGATCGCGTTCACGGTCACGCCCAGCTTCGCCGTCTCGACCGACCACACCCGGACCATCGCGATGATGGCCGCCTTGGACGCGGCGTACGCGGTCTGCCCGAAGCCGCCGTACTGGCCGGCCGGCGAGCCGACCAGGATCAGCCGGCCGCCGCCGCCCTGCTCGCGGAAGCGGCGCACCGCCGCCCGGCCGCAGGTGAACGTGCCGCGCACGTGACTGTCCACCACGAGGTCGAACTCCTCGTCGGTGACTTTGACCAGCGTCCTGTCACGCAGCGCGCCGGCGTTGGTGCACATCACGTCCAGGCGGCCGAACTCGGAGACGGCCCGTCCCACCAGCGCGTCGGCCGACTCGGCCGAGCCGACCGCGCACACCTCGGCGACGGCCCTGCCGCCCGCGCCCCTGATCTCCTCGGCGGTCTTCTCGGCGACGTCCGCGTCGATGTCGTTGACCACCACGGCGGCTCCCGCGGCGGCCAGCGCCTGCACGTACGCGCGCCCGAGCCCTCGTCCTGATCCGGTGACGATCGCCACCTTGCCGTCCAGCCGCACTGGTTCCCTCTCCGTCATGTGCTGATCTTGATCGAGGCGAAGTCGTAGTCGCCCATCACCGGCGGCTCCATCCCGGTCACGCCCTTGCGGAAAGCCGCCACGTACGTCACGCCGCAGACCGGGATCACCGGCGGCCCCGCCTCGAACACCTTGGTGATGATCTCCCGCATGGGCGCGGAACGCTCGTCGTTCACGTCACTGACCCGCGCCTTGGCCAGCAGCTCGGGAACCCCCGGCAGGGTGAATCCCCCGGGGTTGTACGCGCCGCCCTTGGTGTAGAAGTCCTTGACGAACTGGGTCGGGTCGGGCCGTCCCGCCTGCAACAGCGCCACCGTGGCGGAGAAGTTGCCGGTCCTGCGGGCGGTGATCATCTGCTGGAACTCGAGGACCTTGATCTTGACCCTGATCCCCACCTTCTGCAGCTGCGCCTGCAGCGCCTGGGCCAGCGTCGAGAACTGGGTGTTGGGCCCGACCTCGATTTGGAGGTCCAGGCCGTTCGGCAGTCCGGCCTCGGCCAGGAGCTGCTTGGCCTGCTCCGGGTCGTAGTAGGGCTTGACGTCGTTCAGCTCGGGCACGTTCGCCCAGAAGCCGTTCTGGAACGGCTGCACCGCCGGCGAGCAGGCGCCCGCGTACAGGCTCTTGCTGATCGACTCGCGATCGATGGCGTACAGCAGCGCCCGCCTGACCTTCGGGTCGGCCAGCTCCTTGACCGCGGTGTTCACCAGGATCGCGTTGAACTGGGTGTTGGGCGCCTGGATGATCGTCATACCGGCCGCCTGCGCCTCCTTCATCTGCCCCGGGGTGATCGAGGTGCCGTCGGCCTGGCCCGACTTCACGGCCCGCAGGCGGGTCGCCTCGTCGGAGTAGACCGCCATCTCCAGGCCGCCGATGCCGGTCCGCGCGACGTCCCAGTAGCCGTCGAACTTCTTGAAGGTGACCTTGTCCTGGTTGAACGCCGACAGCTGGAACGGCCCGGTGCCCACCGGCTTGGTGCCGAGGTCAGGGTCGTTCAGCGCGCCGGGCGCGACCACGATCCCGGGCTCGCCCGCCAGCACGTTGATCATGTAGCCGGCGGGCTCGGAGAAGGTCAACTTCACCTCCGACGGGCTGACCGCCTCGACCTTGTCGAGCGTGGCCAGCGTCGTCACGAGGGCGCCGCTCTTCTTGTACGCCTCCAGCGACGCCTTGACCGCGTCGGCGTTGAACTCCTCGCCGTTGTGGAACTTCACCCCCTGCCGCAGCTTGAAGGTGATCACCTTGTTGTCGTCGGAGAGCTTCCACTCGGTGGCCAGGCCCGGCTTGATCTCACCGGCGGCGGTCCTGGCGACCAGGCTCTCGTAGACGATGTCGAGGAAGACCGGGTCCAGCGGCGCCGCCTTGCGCGGGTCGAAGGAGGTCGGCATGCCCGGCACGGCCCATTTCAGGATGGCCGAGCCGTCGGTGGCGCCGGTGGCGCCCTGCTGCGGGGCGGCCGTACCGCCGCCACACCCGGCGAGGGCGAGGCCGACGGCGAGGATCGCGCCGGCCGATCTGACTGCTGCTCGTTTCACGGCTTTGCCTCCATGTTTCAGAAGCGAGCTGATGTCCTTGGTGACCTGGCTTCAGCCGTGACGCTGAACTGTGCCCCGTCAGGTCGTGGTGCGTGATGAGTGGTGACGTGGTGACGTGGTGACGTGGTGCGGTGTGCGGGTCAGCCGGCCCACAAACGGTTACCGGCGAGCCGGGCGCCTTCGGCGAGAGCGGAGAGCTTCGCCCAGACGATCTCCTCGTGGCCCACCCGGGACCCGATCCCGCAGTCGGTCCCCGCCTGGAGGTTCTCCTTCCCGACGACACTGGCGAAGTTGGTCAGCCTCTCGGCGATGAGCTCGGGATGCTCGACCAGGTCCGTGGCGTGGCTGACCACGCCGGGGATGAGGATCTTGCCCTCGGGCAGCTTCACGTCCTCCCACACCCGCCACTCGTGCGCGTGCCGGACATTTCCGGACTCGATGGCGTAGCCCTGCGCATCGACCTTGATCAGCAGGTCCGCGATGTGCTCAAGCCCGATGTCCCGCGTGTGCGGACGGTGGCCGCTGCCCCAGCAGGTGTGCATCCGGATCTGCTCGGCGGGCAGCCCGTCGATGCTGTGGTTGATGATCTCGACGGCGGACTCCAGGTAGCGGCGCAGGTCCTCGACCGTCCAGGTGGGGTGGAACTGCCAGGTGGTGGCGAACTCCGGCTCGTCGATCTGCAGGATCAGCCCGGCGTCGGTGATCGCCTTGTACTCCTCGCGCAGCGCCTCGGCGACGGCGAACATGTACGCTTCCTCGCTCGGGTAATGAGCGTTCCTGGCTCCCGCGCCCAGGCTGAGCGGGCCGAGCGCGGCGATGAAGCCGTCCACCTCCTGGCCGGCCGCCTCCTTGTCCGCCACCGCCTTCTTGAGCGCGGCGATGTCGGCCGCGATGGCGTCGTGGCCGATGTAGGTGATCGGTGAGGTGCACACGCGGCCCTTGGCCGGCGGCTTGGGCGCGGCGCCGGGGGTCGCGAAGCCCGGCCTGACCGGCCCTCCCGATCCGGACAGCCAGAGGCCGGAGACGTACGTGCCGGGGAAGTCCGCCTTGTCGCGCGCCGCGACGTACTCGCGCTTGGGCGGGAGGTCCGGGTCGATGGGCAGCGTCTCCCAGCCGGTCACGCGGGCGTGGATGTAGCCGGCGTAGCCGGCCATGTTCGCGGCCTTGACGTACTCGCCGTCGTTGACCGTGTCCAGGCCGCACGCGAGCTGCCGGTCCACGACCTCGCCCACGGCGCCGGGCAGGCGCGCGTCGATCGCCTCGCGGTCCCCTTCGGCGATCAGCTTGTCGAGGTCGGACGGGCGCGGCAGGTTGCCGCCGTGTGTGGTGAGGATCCGCCGGTTTCCGCGCCTCATGCGTGTCTCCTAGCCGAGGTTTCCGCTCCCGCGCCGACGCGCGGGAACTTCTGCAGTTGGTGCCGGCCGCACGACCGCGCGACCCGGCCGGGTCTGATGGCGAAGCTGTAGGTGACCTCCGCGACGTACAGGTCGCCGCGGGAGTCCAGCGCGATCCCGTGCGGGGCGATGAAGTAGCCCGCCTCGGTGCGGTGCTCCGAGGAGTCGCCCCACCGCTCGATCACCTCGCCGTTCGGGTTCAGCACGGTCAGCCGGCCGGGCTGGTCCCGCTCGGCCGTCCCGTGCGTGAAGGAGCTCCGGCCCCGCGGCCGCCACAGCTCGGCGACGTACACCGAGCCGTCCGGGGCGATGGTGAGGTCGCACGGCCGGCGGATGTCGGTCCATTCCTCGATGAACGTGCCGTCCGGGGTGAAGATCTGGATCCGGTCGTTCTCGCGGTCGCCGACGAACACCCGCCCGTCGGCGGCGATGTCCAGGCAGTGGGGCAGATGGAACCGGCCGGGGCCGGTGCCGGGCTCGCCCCACGAGCCGATCAGCTCGCCGTCGGGGGTGAACCGGTGGACGCGGCTGTTGCCGTACCCGTCGGTCACGTAGAGGTCGCCGCCCGGTGCGACGGCCAGGTTGGTGCACCGGTTGAACGGCGGCCCGCCGTGGCGGACGCCCTCCACGCTGTGCACGCGCACGGGTCGTCCGGAGACGTACCCGGTGTCCGACGCCGCCCCTGGCGTGCCCAGTGTCATCAGCAGCTCGCCGCCGGGGGTGAACTTGCGCACGGTGTGGTCGCCCGCGTCCACGCAGTAGACGCTCCCGTCGGGCCCGACGGTCAGGCCGTGCGGGGTGGTGAAGACGCCCTTTCCCCAGCTCCGCACGTACGTGCCGTCGCGCTCGTACACGATGACCTGGCCGTCGAAACGGGTGAACAGGTAGACGCGGTCGTCGGCGTCCACGTCCACCGCGGCCACGTCCGCGTGGGCCAGGCCGTCGGGCAGCCGCTCCCAGCCGGCGTCCACCTCGAACCGCCGCTCGCGCCCGCGTGTGATCGTCATGATGCCGCCCCCGACCGGGGCGCGGGCAGCCAGCCCCACGGATGAGTCCCCCACACCGGCGGGACCAGGACGCCGGCCCGCACGGTGTGGACCGGCCGCAGGCCGAAGCCGCCGTGGAAGACGTCCTGCGTGGTGTCCGCGAACTCGAAGTCGCCCTCGACCAGGTCGATCACGGTCAGGTCCGCCTCCCTGCCGACCGCGACGGCGCCCAGCTCGTTCGCGGCGCCGATCGCGCGGGCGGCGTTCGCCGTGGTCATCCTGACCACCTCGGCCAGGTCGTAGCCGACGGCCATGAACTTGGCCATGCACTCCAGCAGGGAGTGGAAGCTCTCCCCCGCCGCGGTCAGGTCGCTGCTGATCGTGTCGGGAGCCAGGCCGAGCGCGCGTTGCTCGCGGGCGACCTGGTGGCCGAAGTTGCCCCGGCCGAGGGCCGCGTCCAGGACGACCCCGCGCTCACGGGCGGCGAGCAGGGCGGGCAGCATGCGGTCCGCGGCGTCGGTCACGCCGCCGTGGTTCGGGGTACACAGGTGGGTGAGGATGTCCCCGGCGTCGAGCCGCTCGATGGCGTACCGGGTAGCGGGCTCCAGCAGGTGCGGATCGGGGCGGCGGCGCGCGGACAGGTCGCCGATGTGCACCATGAGCGGCACCCCGTGCTCGCGGGCCACCGCCTTCGCGGCGGCGACGACGTCCTTGCCCTTGTCCGCGATCAGCGGCCCGACCAGCCGCAGCTTGATGCCCTGGACCAGCCCGGGGTTGGCGGCGACGCACCTGGCGATGGCGGCCGGGTCGATCTCGTCCATGCTGCCGACGTCGACCATGGTCGGCATGGTGTGGGCGTGGCTGCCGATGTTGAGGAACGGGATGACGCGGGTGCGGGCGTTCGGCTGGATGTAGGCGGAGAAGACCCCGATGTTCGCCACCCCGACGGACCCGGCGTCGACCAGCGTCGTCACCCCCGACCCGACCCCGATGACGTCCGGGTCGCAGCCCTCCATGCCCACGCCCGGGGTGATCGCCCCGTGCGCGACGTGCGTGTGGACGTCGATCAGCCCGGGGACGACGTAACGCCCGGCGCCGCTCACGTCGATCACCCGGCGCGCCGCGTCGGCCGGCAGGTCCGGGCCGATCGCGCTGATCCGCCCGGCGGTGACGGCGACGTCCATGACGCCGTCGAGCCCTTGACCGGGGTCGAGAACCCGTCCGCCTTTGATCAGCAGATCGCACCGGGTGGCCGGGGCGTCGTCCATCAGTCCTCCTGTCGGGGGTCCCGCTCAGCGAGCCGGGGGGTGCTGTCGGTTGCTCGTCGCGCGGTCAGAAGTGGTCCCAGCCCCCTGGCAGAGCGGTCAGTTGCACGGCCCAGGCCCGTTCGAGCGCGTCGGTGGAATCGGCCAGCCCGATCCCGGCCAGCACCTCCCGCCCGTCGGCGCCCGGGCGGCGCACCGGGTGTCCCAGGCGGGGCGGGTGGTGGCGGGCCCGGATGGCGATCCCGGGCATCACCACCTCGCCGGCCTCCTCGGAGACCTGGGTGACGGCCAGCCCTCGCGAGCGGGCGTACGGGTCGGTCATCAGCTCGGCGAGCGGCGTGACGGCGTGCGCGCCCGCCCCGGCCGCGGTCAGGCGCTCGACCCACTCGTCCGCGTCGCCGGTGCGGAAGACGGCCTCAAGGGCCGCTTCCGCGTCATCCTCCGCCAGGGCCCGCTTGAGGGCGGGCAGCGCCGAGAGCTGCGCGCGGGTCGCCCCGAGGAAGAACCAGCGGTCGGCGGCCCGGTGGAAGCGGTGCCACGGGTCCGTCCCGAGGGCCTCCGGGCCGCGCGGCTCGGCTCTCGTCGCGGTCCCGGCGCGCACCGCGTACCTCGCCTGCTGGTAGAGGCCCGTCTGGGTGAGGGAGGCGTGCACGTGCCCGCCCTCGCCGGTGACCTCGCGGTGGTAGAGGCCCAGCGCGGCGGCGAAGGCGGCCAGGGTGCCGGTGCCGTAGTCGAGCAGGTTGTACGGACCGAGGACGGCCGGGGGACCGTCTCCTCCGGTTCTGGTCATGATGCCGGTCGCGGCCTGACCCTGGGTCTCGTATCCTCGGCGGCTCGCCCACGGGCCGCCTGGTCCGTAGCAGCTCACCGAGACGTAGACGATGCCGGGGCGGCGGGCCCGTACGTGCTCGTGGCCGAGGCCGTAACGTTCGGCCGTCCGCTCGGGGAAGTTGCAGGTCAGAACGTCGGCCTCGGCGATGAGGCGCCACAGGATCCGCTGCCCCTCGCCGGACTTCACGTCCACGAGGACCGTGCGCTTGCCGCGGTTGACGAAGCCGTGCGCGCCGACGCGCCGCTGCGGTGCGTTGATCTTGACGACGTCGGCGCCGAACTCGGCCAGGATGCGGCCCGCGCTCGGGCCGGCCAGGATCTGGGTGAGGTCCACCACGCGCAGGCCCTTGTACGGAAGCCCACCGGCCGCGCCGGCAGGAGGCGACTGGGGAAGCGGCGTGTCCAGCTCCGCCAGGATGCCGGCACGGTCGGCGTCCGGCAGGTGGCGCGCCCTCGCCCGGAGCGCAGGCGCCGCCGGCACGCACACCGCCGACCCCGGCATCACGGTAGCCCCGAGCAGCGGATCCTCGACCTCGACGACCTGCCCGGCGGCGCGGGCGTGGCCGTTGTCCAGCCACTCGTCCGTCGTCCGCACGGCGGCGAGCGGCACGCCGGCCGCGTTCGCGAGGTCCTCCCACTCCTGCGCGGCCCTGGTGCCGAACAGCGCGGTCAGCCGCTCCCGCAGCAGCGACCGCAGCTCCGGCTCACGATCCAGCCGGGACCGGTCGGTCAGCCCCTCCCCCGCCCAAGCGGTCATCCCGGCCGCGTCGAGGAACCAGGTGAGGAAGCGGGTCGTCGCCCCGATCGGGTTGAACTGGACGTACCGGCCGTCCGCGCAGCGGTAGGTGCCGCTCCCGTTGCCGCTGATCGCCCGCTCCTGCGGCAGCCCGCGCTCGACCGGGTACGCGCCGCTCCCGCCGATGGCCTCGAACATGGCGTCGAACAGCGGAACCTCGATGCGATCACCACGGCCGCTGCGGTGCCGGGCGGTCAGGCTCGCCACGATCGCGAAGGCCCCGCAGAAGGCGGCGAAGTTCGACGCGACGGGAATTGCGGTATATGTCGGGCGGGTGGTGTCCCAGCCGTCGGGCGCGTACCCCGCCCGGATCCGGCAGTTGCCGGTCGCGGCCGCGATGACGCCCTCCCAGCCCGGCACCCCGGCCCGCGGGTCGTCGGCGGCGAAGCCCGGCATCGAGCAGTAGACCAGCCGCGGATCGGCCGCGCTCAGGTCCGCCCAGCCCAGGCCGAGCCGGTCCATCACCCCCGGCCGGAAGTTCTCGACGAGGACGTCGGCCCGCCGGACGAGGTCACGCGCGATCTCCAGATCCCGCCCGCTCTTCAGGTCGAGGGTGATGCGCCGTTTGCCGCGGTTGAAGAACGCGTCCTCGACCGGCGGCTCGACCCCGGGGCGATCGACGTGCACGACGTCGGCCCCCTGGTCGGCGAGCAGCAGCGCGGCCAGCGGCCCGGCCACGTGATGGCCGAAGTCGACGACCCTGACGCCGCGCAGGGCCCCCGCGGAGCCGGTCATCGTGCCGTCTCCTGGGGATCCGACGAGTACTCGCCGAACATCGCGCCGTCCTCCACTGACTGCGAAGGCGCGGCGGGTGCCGGACGGTGCAGCACGCACGCGACGCTGTGGTCCCCGTCGATCCGCAGCAGCGGCGGGTCCAGGTGCGCGCACTCGTCCTGAGCGACCGGACAGCGGGTACGGAAGCGGCACCCCGACGGCGGGCTCGCCGGATCGGGCAGCTCACCGTGGAGCACGATGCGCCGCCGCGCGCGCTGCGCGTCCGGATCGGGAACGGGCACCGCCGACAGCAACGCCTTGGTGTACGGGTGCCGCGGGCTCTCCGCGATCTGCGCCGCGGGCCCCTCCTCGACGATCCGCCCCAGGTACATGACCGCGATCCGGTGCGACAGGTGCCGCACGGTGGCGAAGTCGTGCGACACCAGCACCAGCGCCTGCCCGGTCTCCTCCTGGATCGACAGCAGCAGGTTGAGGATCTCCGAGCGGGTGGACAGGTCCAGCGCGGAGGTCGGCTCGTCGGCGACCAGCACGCTCGGCGAGAGCGCCAGCGCGCGGGCGATGCAGGCCCGCTGGCGCTGCCCGCCGGACAGCTCGTCCGGATACCTGTCCGCGAACGCCGGATCCAGCGTGACCCGGCCGAGCAGCTGGGCGGCCCTCTCGCGCATCTCGCCCCGGCCGATCCGGCCGTGGACCAGCAGCGGCTCGGCGACGGCGTGGCCGACCGTCTTGGTCGGGTCGAGCGCCCCGTACGGGTCCTGGAAGATGACCTGAAGCCTGCCGCGCATCTCCTTCAGCTCCCGGCCGCGCGCCCGGCTGACGTCCTTACCCTCCACCTCGACCGTTCCGGCGTCCGGCCTGAGCAGCCTGGCCATCAGGCGCCCGACCGTGGTCTTGCCCGACCCGGACTCGCCGACGATGCCGACCGTGGTGCCGGCCTTGACCCCCAGGTCGACGCCGTCCACGGCCCGTACGCTCTCCAGCGTCCTGCCCAGCAGGCTGCGGCGCAGCGGGAACGACTTGGTCAGGCCGCTCACCCGCACGACCACCTGATCCTCAGCCACGGACGGCCCCCTTCAGAGTCAGGTCACCGCCGGCGACCCGGCCGCACCGCGTCCTGCGGTCATCGGTCAGGGCCGTGTCGGCCTGTGGTCGCGTGCAGAAGGAGTCGACGCTGTGCTCGCAGCGGGGCTCGAACCGGCAGCCGGTCGGGAACTGCCCCGCCGACGGGACCCGTCCCCGGATGACGGTCAGGCTGGTCCGCGCCCGGCCCGACTGCGGCACGGCGCTGAGCAGAGCGCTGGAGTACGGGTGCTTCGGTTCGTAGAAGAGTCCGTCCACGGGGGTCCGTTCGGCGATGTGGCCGGCGTACATGACGACCACGTCGTCGCAGAAGTCCGCGACCACGCCGAGGTCATGGGTGACCAGCAGGACGGCCAGGTCGAGGTCGCGGCGCAGGTCACGCAGCAGTTCGAGGATCTCGGCCTGGATCGTGACGTCGAGCGCCGTGGTCGGCTCGTCGGCGATCAGCAGCTTCGGCTCGCAGGCGATGGCGGCGGCGATCATGACGCGTTGCTGCATGCCGCCGCTCATCTCGTGCGGGTAGGAGCGCAGCCGCTTGTCCGCCTTCGGGATGCCGACCCGCTCCAGCAGCTCACGTGCCTGCTCGAGCGCCACCGAGCGGCGCTCGCCCAGGTGCAGCCGGCGTACCTCGGCGATCTGGTCGCCGACGGTCATCGTCGGGTTGAGGCTGCTCATCGGCTCCTGGAACACCATGCCGACCGGCCCGCCGCGGATCCGGCGAAGCTGGCGCTTGGTGCAGGTGAGCAGGTCCACGCCGTCGAAGCGGACCGAGCCCGCGACGACCCGTACGGCGGCGGGCAGCAGCCCGAGGATCGCCATGGAGGTCAGCGACTTGCCGCAGCCCGACTCGCCGATCAGCGCGACCGCGCGGCCTTTGTGCACGTCGAACGTGACGTCCTCGACGAGTCCGCGCTGCACGGCGCCGCCGGGCAGATCGATGGTGAGCCCTTTGACGGCCAGCAACGGCTCGCCGCCCGACGGCGGCCGGGCCGTGGCGGCGGCGGCGCCGTCGTGCTGTTCCGGTCCCGGGGTCATGTGCGCCTCCTGAGGCCGACGGCGTCACGGATCGAGTCACCGATCGTGTTGAACGCGAGGACGGTCAGCACCATCGCGACCCCGGATGGCACCACCGAGAAGGGGGAGTCGAACTGGTTGGTGTACGCGGCCTTCAGCATCGATCCCCAGCTCGCGTCCGGCGGCTGGACCCCGAGGCCGATGAAGCTCAGGCTCGCCTCGGCCAGCAGCGCGACCCCCATCAGGATCGTCACCTGGACCAGCAGCGGAGCGGCGATGTTGGGCAGGATGTGCACCCAGAGGGTGCGCCGGGTGGAGGAGCCGATCGCCACCGCCGACTCCACGAAGGTCTCCTCCGCGACCGCCAGCGTCGCGCCGCGCACGACGCGGAACAGGCCGGGCGCGAAGATGATGCCCACCGCGAGCATGGCGTTGACCAGCCCGGGGCCGAGCACGGCGACGATGGCCAGCGCCCCGACCAGCGCGGGCAGGCTCAGGATCGTGTCGGCCAGCCGCCCCGCGACGGCGTCCACGACACCGCGGCGCAGCCCCGCCCACAGCCCGAGCGGCAGCCCGATGAGCAACGCGACGCCCACCGAGATGAGCGGGGCGATGACCGCGATGCGCGAGGCCTGGATGATCCGGCTGGCCACGTCCCGGCCGAACTCGTCGGTCCCGAGCAGATGCGTCGAGCTGAGGCCGGCGAACCGGTTGCCCAGATCCTGGACCTCCGGGTCGTGCGGCGAGACCAGCGGCCCGGCGACCGCGAGAAAGACAAGGAGAAGAACGAATCCGACGGCGACCGCGCTGGCCGGGCGGCGCACGATCGAGCGGACGACGTTGAGCGGGCGGGACCGCCGCGTGGCCGCCGTGGTCATCGTGGTCATGCGGTACGCACCTTCGGGTTGATCCAGCCGTAGGCCAGGTCCACGATGAGGTTGATCAACACCACGATCAACGCGCTGAGCAGGACATATCCCTGGATCATGGGATAGTTGCGTTGCAGCACCGAGTTGATGGCCAGGGAGCCTAGGCCGGAGATCCCGAACACCGCCTCCACCACGATCACTCCGCCGAACAGCCGTCCGGCTTGCAGGCCGAGCACGGTCACGACGGGGATGGCCGAATTACGCAGGATGTGCCTGCGGACCAGCCAGGCGCCGGAGGCCCCCCGCGCTCGCGCCGTGCGTACGTACGGGCGGGTGAGCACATCGGCGACGCACCCCCGGGTGTGCCTGGCGAGCTCGGCCGCGGTGGCGAGCCCGAGCGCCGTGGCCGGGAGTATCACGTGCGAGAGCCAGATCCCGAACCCCTCCCTGATGTCGACGTATCCGGTCGCCGGCAACCAGGGATTGGTCAGCGCGAACAGCGACACCAGCACCATCGCCAGCCAGAAGCTCGGCATCGCGATGCCCAGCGTGGCCAGGGTCGACACCGCGCGGTCCATCCAGCTTCCCTGGGTCAGCCCCGCGACGACCCCGGCCGTGACACCGACCACGACCGCGACCAGGAGCGCCATCGTGGTGATGACCAGCGTCGCCGGCGCCGCCTCCGCGATCGTCGAGACGACGGATCGGTTGGTGGACAGCGAGCGGCCGAGGTCTCCGTGCAGGACGCCGGAGAACCAGGTGAAGTACTGCTCCAGCACCGGCTTGTCCAGGCCGAGCTCGGTGCGGATCCGGGCCACCTCTGCCACGGTGGCGTTCTCACCCGCGATCACCTCGGCCGGATCGCCGGGGATCAGCTGTACCAGCAGGAAGGTGAGTATCGACACAAGCCACAAGACCAGCAGACTGCCGCCGAGCCGGCGAATGATCATGCGTGGGCTCACCGTCACCTCCGTCCACCATGGGCGGAACGAAGTTCGCGCTACTTCGATCCACAGGACTCTGTCCGATAATGGGACAAATTGTGCAATAGTTGTAAACGCCATGCTGCCCTGCGGGTAAGTTGGCGTCAAGAGGGGGCCGTAGCGTAAATGGCCGGTTTCAGGATCGTTACTCGGCCCCTGCCGCAGGGCGCTGACCACTTGAAACGCCGCCGTGTCAGACGCCGGCGGCAGGCGGGGCAGAGGTGGGGGCAGGTTGGGGGCAGGCGAGGAGCAGGTGGGGGTCGCCCCACGTAGCGGACAATGCCAGGCAGCGCCTCGGGGTCATGGCGCAGGAGGCCACCGTACTCTTCGGCCCCGGACGCACCGCAGTGCCGGCGCGTCGGCCCCGGACGCACGGCAGCGCCGGCGTGCGACCTCAGGACGCGCTCATGGCCGGCCCCACCGCACCGGACCGGGGTGGCCGCATCAGCGGCCGCGCAACGCAAAAAGGCCAGCCGACCTGGAGCTGAGCCACTCCAAGACCGCCTGGCCTTTTACAACCGTCGGGACGACAGGATTTGAACCTGCGACCCCTTGACCCCCAGTCAAGTGCGCTACCAAGCTGCGCTACGTCCCGGTTGTGTCGGCCGCCCCCTGCGGGGCGGGACGTCATAACCTTAGCGCACATCGGAGGTGTACGCGTACACGGAGAACGGGAGCGAGGGGGTCAGGTGGGGCGCAGGGCGACCATCGATCGCAAGGAGCTGGCCAGGCTCGTCGCCGAGGGCAGGAGCGTGCAGGAGCTGGCCGCTCACTTCGGGGTGAGCGAGTCGGGGGTGCTGCAGGCCAAGCGGGCCGCCGGGCTGGCCAAGCCGATGATGGACCACAGTGCCGCCCTGCCGTGGAAGCTGGCCCGCGAGCACTCCCAGTCCGGGCCGGCCACGAATCTGCGCAACCTGTCGGCGGCGGCGCAGGGCAGGCCGCCGGCGGCCGAGCGGCTGAACACCGCGCTGCGGTGGGCCGAGCGGCTGGTCGCCGCCGGGCTCGACGTGCGCTACGACCCCGCCGAGGGGTTCAGTGAGGTGGCCGCTGGGGAAGGCGGGTCGCACGTGGCGTCGGTGCTGGCCGCGGCCAGGAAAGCGCTTGACGGTCGCTGAATCCGGCGTTTCGACCCGCTGGTGGAGGGCAGTCGCTGGTCTCGACACGTAGACCGGAGGCGAACAACATGACCACCTGGGCATGGGTGGCCGTCGTCGTGGTCGCGGTGGTGGCGCTCGCCGCAGTGGGTTACTTCATGCTGCAGCAGAAGCGCCGCTCCCATCTCCGCGAACGCTTCGGCCCTGAGTACGAACGCATAGTCGCCGAGCACGACAACAACCGCCGGGAGGCCGAGCAGGAGCTGCTCGACCGCGAGCAGCGGCACGCGGAACTCGATATCAAGCCTCTGTCGGAGGAGTCGCGCGACTCCTACGCCACCCGGTGGACCGAGGTTCAGGAACGCTTCGTGGACGCCCCTGGTTTCGCGGTGACCGAGGCCGATCAGCTGGTCACCTCGGTCATGGCCGAGCGGGGTTACCCGACGGAGGACTTCGAGCAGCGCGTCACCCATCTGTCGGTGGGGCACGCGGCGACGCTCGACCACTACAGGAGCGCGCACGAGATCAGCGGGCGGGCCGCCAGGAAGGAGGCCTCCACGGAGGATCTCCGCCAGGCCATGGTCCACTACCGCGCGCTGTTCGAGGAGCTGCTGCACGAGACCAGCCGAGGACGGTGAAGGATATGAACAGCGACGAGCTGAAGGTGCCGTCGCAACGCCACGACGCCAACGACATCGACGACGAACAGGCCGGCGAGAAGAGGGTCCATGAGGATCGGCTCGTCGCCGGTGACCGGGATCCGCTGCCCGGGGACGACGTTCCCGTAGCGGACGGTCCGGCCGTTCCCTCTGACGGTGCCGCTCCCCGAGACGGCGCCGCCCCGTACGACGAGGACGACGCGTCCTACCGGGACCCGTACGCCAGGACCGGCGGCGACATGCTGGCCGACCCCGGCCCCGGCCCGGCCCCCGGACATGAGCCCGAGCAGTCCGTCCCCTCAGCCCCCGGCGAGGTTCCGGCGCACGCCGCCCCCGACGACATCGTCCTGTTCGAGCAGGACCCCACCCAGGTGCAGGCCCGCTGGCGTGACCTTCAGGCGTCGTTCGTGGACGATCCCGGCGAGGCCGTCCAGCGCGCGGACGGGCTGGTCGGCGAGGTCGTGGACTCCCTGACCAGCGCACTGAACAACCGCACGGACGCCCTGCGCGACCGCTGGAAGGACACCGGAGGCGGCGACACCGAGCAGCTGCGCCTGGCGCTGCGCGAGTACAGGACCGTCCTGGAGCGGCTGCTCGCGCTCTCCGGCCAGTCCTCCCCGCAGTCTTCTGGGCAGTCTTCTGGGCAGCCTTCTGGGCAGCCGTCCGTGCCCACTCCGGTTTCGAGTGAGGGAATGAGGTGACCTGACATGCTCGCGATCGTCGCAGCGATCGTCTTCGGGCTGGGCTTCCTGCTCGACCTGATCGGCGTACGGATTCCCGGCGGGTTCTCCGGCATGACGTTCGTCCTGCTGGGGCTGACCCTGCTGGCCCTGCATCAGGCAGGCGTCGGCACGGCCGGCATCCGCACCGGGTCCGGCAACTGGCGCGGCAGGGCCCGCCGATAACAGCCGACGACAGACGACAACAGCCGATGAACGGACAGCGCGCCGTCCCCCTCAACGGGCGGGGGCGGCGCTTTGTTCGTGTGGTCGCCCCGCCGTCAGGACTTGCCGGGGAAGCGCATGATGACCGTGCTGCCGCTGTTGCCCACCCGCAGCGTCAGGTCGGAGGAGAGCAGCCGGGCCACCCACAGCCCCATCCCGCCCACCGCGCCGGGCATCGGCCCCGGCTTCCAGGTGCCCTCGTCGTGCACCTCCACGACCAGGTCCCCGCCGCTCACCCAGGTGCGCAGGGCGGCGCGGTCGGCGCCGTGGGTGACGGCGTTGGTCGCGACCTCGTTGACGGCGATGACGAAGTCGCCGATGGCCTCTTCCGGCATGCCGGCGGCGCGGGCCTCGTCCTCGGCGAACTGCCGGACCTGGGGCAGGTCCGGCAGCCGGAAGTCGAGGTCTTTCACGGGCGCGCCGGGTGGCGGGCTCGTGTGGCCCGACTGAGGCTCGACGTCCTCGTTCACCCGGCGACCGTCCTTGTCAGCCGACCAGCTCGGTGCGCAGCTGGTCGAGAACCTTGCGGAGAATACGTGAGACATGCATCTGTGAGATCCCGAACTCGGCCGCGATCTCGGCCTGCGTCATGTTGCCGAAGAAGCGCAGCAGCAGGATGTGCTTCTCGCGGGAGGGCAGCGCGTCGATGAGCGGTTTGACGGCTTCCCTGTCGACCATGTTGCTCAGCGTATCGTCGTCCTCGGGGATGACGTCGCCCAGCGAGGCGGCGTCGTCGTCGGTGCCGAGGGGCGCGTCGAGCGACAGGGTGCTGTACGCGGCGGAGGCGTCGAGCGTGAGCAGAACGTCCTCCTCGGTGATGTTCATCTTGGCGGCCAGCTCCGCCACGGTCGGGGACCTGCCGAGGTCCTGGCTGAGGTCGGCGACGAGCCGGTTGAGCTCGGAGCGACGCTCCTGGTAGAGGCGGGGCACCCGGATGGCCCAGGTGCGGTCGCGGAAGTGACGCTTGACCTCGCCGGTCATCGTGACGACGGCGTAGCCCCTGAAGGCGTGGCCCAGGGTCGGATCGAAGCCGTTGACGGCTTTCATCAGGCCAACATACGCGGCCTGGAGGAGATCCTCCAAGGGTTCGCCCCGGTAGCGGTAGCGCCGGGCGATCTCCATGGCGAGCGGCCGGTGCATCTCGACGATGCGCTCACGCAGGCGCTCCCTGTGACTGCCGGGCGTGTCTTCCCTGACCATCTCGGCTAGGAGCTCTTCTGCGGTCATCTCCTCGAGGATGTATTCCTGCACAGCCATCGCTGCTCCTCATATGGTCGCAGGCGGGCCGCTACACGCGAAAAAGCCCATGCAGAGGCACGCCTCGCTCGACTCTCGAGACCGAAGCCCTCTGCTGGACTTCGGTCCCAGTGTCCCCCATCTCGCGGGAAGTATTCCTCGATCGCGCGGTGACAGTAGGGTTGCCCCGTGACAATGCCGGAGAACGGCGGGGAGCCCGTGGCCGCCCTCAGCCTGACGTCGTCGACCGTGGACGAGATCACCGTGGTCAAGGTCGACGGCGTGCTCGACGCCACGACACGCGAGCAGTTCGCCGACTGTCTCGTGATGGCGGGCTCCGACCTGATCCTCGATCTGGCCGGGGTGACGTTCATGGATTCGCGCGCGCTCGGGCTGATCGTTCATCACTGGCAGACGAGCCTGGCCTCGGGCGCCAAGTTCGCGCTGATCGGCGTCGAATACTCCAAGTCGAAGGTGATGTGGATCACGGGGCTGGCGCAGCGCCTGCCGCTCTACGACACCCTGGACGACGCGCTGGCCGCCATCAAGTAGAGAGCCGTCAGCGTTTGGCCGACTTGCGCTGGTGCTCGTCCACCAGAAGCCGGGCCAGGTCGGCCACCTTCACCTGGTGGTGCTGGGAGATGCGCCGCAGCTCCTCGAACGCGGCCTCGGCGCTGCATCCGCTGGTCTGCATGATGATGCCCTTGGCCTGGTCGATCACGGAGCGCCCGGCGAGGGCCTCCTGAAGCTGCGCGGCGTCGGTGCGCACCTCCTCGAACTCCGACATGTTGGCCATGGCCACGCCGAGCTGCTCGGTCAGCATGTCGGCCAGGGAGTGGGCGCCCTGGGGCGAGAACGCGCCCGGCCGTACGGAGTAGAGGCCGACGACGAGCATGGCCGGCGGCGCCTCGATGGGGACGATCAGCACGGAGCGCACTCCCCAGCGGGTGGCCAGGGCGTCGTAGCGGGGCCAGCGGGTCTCTTCGAGCACGTCGGTGATGGTGGCGCGGCCACTGCTCTGACGGGCTTCGATGGACGGGCCCTCGCCGAGCTGGCGTTCGCCCTCGACGAGCATGATGAGCTCGCTGTGGGAGCCCGAGACCATGACGCGGTGGTCGCGCCAGTGCTCGGCCGAGGCTCCGGAACAGCCCGGGACTCCGGCGGTCAAAGCCGTGGTGAGTCCGCGCAGGACGCTCTCCGTCGAGGTGTCCTCCCCGAGTCTGCCGAGGGTGGCGAGGTCGCGGGCGAGGCCGGGGGTGATCATCGCGGTCGATTCCATAGCAACAAGGCTCTACCCCTTATGGCTAGCATTATCCCGAGTGGCGTAGCGTCAGACCATGACCATGCCGGACCTCGAACACGCGCTTGACGCACTGGCCGGGCGCGTCTCCTCGTTGCGCGAGGCGAGGGCCGCCTACCCCGCCGATCTGGCGCCCACGCTGGACGCCGCGCTCGCCGAGCTCGACACCGCCGCCGAGCTGCTGGCCGAGGCGCGCGAAGAGCTGCGCAAGGCCCCCAAGCGGGCGGGGAGCAAGAAGGACGGGACGCAGCGTGAGCTGAAGCTGCTGCGCCAGGTCTTCCGCGCCTTCCCGGTGCCCGTCGTCGTGCTCGACGGCGGCGGCGTCGTCCGGCGGATCAATCCGGAGACCTCGCGGGTGCTGGGCAGCCCCGACGGCTACCTGGTGGGCCGCTCGTTCCCGCTGCTCGTGGACGTGTCGCGGCGGGCGGCGTTCCGCTCGCACCTGACGTCGGTGCTGCAGACGGGGCAGCCGGCGGCGTTCGAGACGCGGCTGGCGCATCAGGGGCGCACGCACACCGTGCAGATCGCGCTGACCAGGCTGACGATGCCCGGCGAGCCGCAGCAGATGGTCGCGGCGGTGGCCCTGCCGACGGAGGTGCAGCTGCCCGAGCCGGGCGCGCGCCGGGCCGAGCAGACCGACGGCGCGCTGCTGCTGGCCACGGCCAAGCGGCAGGACCTGCTGGTCAAGATCGCCAGGCTGCTGCTGGACGAGGAGGCGCTGCTGCGGCCGGTGGCGCTGCAGCGGGCGACGCGGCTGCTGGCGGCGGAGTGGGCCGACTGGGTGATCGCCGACATGGTGCGCGACGGGGTGCCGCGCCGGTCGGTCGTCATGGCGCCCAAGAACCATCCGCTGGGAGAGCTGGTGCGGCGGGTGGAGACCGCCGATCCGGCGACCAGCCAGGTCGTGCTGCAGGTGCTGGAGCGCGGCTCCGGCGTGGTGCTGGAGATGGTGGACGACGAGACGCTGCTCGGCTTCTGCGCCGAGGGGCCGCTGCTGACCGTGATGGGCGCGGGCTCGGTGCTGAGCGTGGCCATCGGCCGCTCCGACGGCGTGCTGACGCTCGTCCGCGGCCACGACAGGCCGCCGTTCTCACTCGCGGATCTGGCCGTCATGCAGGAGGTGGGGCTGCAGATCGGCCTGGCCGTACGCGCTCAGAGCAGTTTCCAGAGCCGCTCGCGCGCCGCGGACGCCCTGTCGGCCAGCGTCGCCCCGCGCAACCTGCCCGACGTGCCCGGCTACGAGGCGGCGGCCGTCTACCACCCGGGGTCATCGGTCGGCGCCGAGTTCTACGACGTGTTCCCCGTCTCGGGAGGATGGGGCTTCGCGCTGGGCGGGGCGGCGGGCAAGGGCGAGGAGGCGGCCTCGGTCAGCGCCATGGTGCGCGGCGGGCTGCGCGTGCTCAGCGCCTGGGAGTCCGATCCCGACCTGGTGATGCGCAAGGTCAACGAGGCGCTGGTCGCGCAGGGCACCGGCATGTTCGTGATGGCCGCGGCGGGCTTCGTGAAGGGGCGCCAGATCCGGCTGTCGTCGGCCGGTCACCATCCCGCCGCGCTGCTGCTGCCCGACGGCGGCGTACGTTTCGCGGCCGGCGGCGGCGTGCCGCTGGGCATCGGGCCGGAGGCGGAGACCGGTGTGGAGGTGCTGACGATCTCCCCCGGCGAGACGCTGGTGTTCTACTCGGAGGGTCTGATCTCCTCCAGGAACGAGCGCGGCGAGCCGTACGGGGAGGAGCGGCTGGCCGACGTGCTCGGCCGGTGCGCGGGGCAGGCGCCGTCGACCGTGGTCAAGGCGGTGGAGGCGGACCGGCACGCGTTCTCGGGCGGCCAGGTTTGGGATGAGATCGTGGTGTTCGCCCTCAGAGGTGTCTGATCTGTGGGGGTTTGCGAGCGCGGGAAAACTGGGTAAGGTCAGAGACAGAGTAACGACGTGCCTAAGACGCAGGCACACCTTGAAGGCTTTCCACGCTGAGGTGTGCCATGAATATCGCGATCGTCGCTTCCACCACCGGCAACCAGCGCCACCGCATCCTGTCGGTCGCGCGTGAGCTGGGCCGCGATCACCACGTCACCATTTACTCCCGCCGTGACAACGCCGAAGGCAAGCCCAAGACGCGGGTGGCCCCCGGCGTCACGGTGGAGCACATCGACGTGGGCCCGGCACAGCCACTCACCGGTGACGACGTGGTCCCCTACCTCAACGAGGTCGGCAACCACCTGTCACGGCGCTGGAGCGAGGACAGGCCCGACGTGATCCACGCCCACTCGTGGACCGGCGGGCTGGTCGCCGTGGCGGGCGCCAAGGGAATGGGCGTGCCGGTCACGCAGACGTTCCACGCGGTCGACACCGCGCACAAGGAGCTGGAGCGGGCGCTCGGCCGCCGGGCCGACGCGGTCATCGCGGGCTCGGGCGACGAGGAGTCGGCGCTGATCCGGCTGGGCGTCCCCCGCAACAACATCGCCGTCGTGCCGTACGGCGTGGACACCGAGCGCTTCCAGCGCCGGGGCGCGGTCGCCACGCGCGGGTCGCGCAAGCGCCTGCTGCACGTGGGACCGCTCACGGTCGAACGGGGCGCGCACACGATCGTGCGGGCGCTGCAGGGTCTCGGCGACGTCGAGCTCGTCATCGCCGGCGGGCCCGAGCCCGACGACCTCGACCAGGACCGGGACGCGCGCCGCCTGCGCGCGCTGACCGAGCAGCTCGGCGTGGCCGACCGGGTGACGCTGCTCGGCCAGGTCAAGCGGGCCGCCGTGCCCAAGCTGATGCGCAGCGCGGACGCCGTGGTGTCGGTGCCGCGCGAGGCCGGGACGGGCATCGTCGCGCTGGAGGCCATGGCCTGCGGCGTGCCGGTGATCGCCTCCGCCGTGGGCGCGCACATGGACTCCATCATCGACGGCGTCACCGGGCTGCTGGTCCCGCCGGACCGCCCCGCGCGCACGGCGCGGCTGGCCCGTGAGCTGCTGTACGACCCCACCCTGCGTACCGCCCTGGGCTACGCGGGCGCCGACCGGGCGCGCTCGCGCTACTCGTGGGAGCGGGTGAGCCAGGAACTCGTCCGGGTGTACGAGGCGACCTGCGCCTGACGGCGCATCACCCCCATGAACTCCGGCAGGTGGCACCGCCACCTGCCGGCATCATGTCGGGCCCCGTCCGGGTGACGAAAGTGATTAATGGGACGGGTGGGGTGTTATCTGAGGGAGATCTTTGCTTCGATGGTCCGCATGTCTCAACGCAGCCCGATCGTGGCGGCGGCGATGCTCACGGGCCTCGCCGTGCTTCCCCAGACCGCGCACGCGCAGACCCCGGCTCCGAAATGGGGAGCCCCCGTCCTGGTGGAGAACTTCTCCGGCTCCTCGATCGACACCAGCCGATGGATGATCTACCACTCGCCGCGGGCCGAGCGTAACCCCCGCACCGGCCGCGCCTCGACCGTCTCGAACGGCGTGCTGCGCCTCAAGGGCGGCCGGTACGACGGCAAGGACCTGTCCGGCGGGGTGGCCACCAGACTCGCGCAGCGGTACGGCCGCTGGGAGGTGCGCTTCAAGGCGGAGGCCGGGGCCGGGTACACGCCGGTGGCGCTGCTCTGGCCGACCGCGCAGGGCGAGGGCTCCGGTTACTCCGAGGTCGACTTCGCCGAGATCGTGGACCCGCGGCGGCAGGGCGGCGGCATCTTCGTCCACGGCGGCCACGGGCGGGCCAGGAAGGTGCTGCGGGCCGACTTCACCCGGTGGCACACCGTGGCGGTGGACTGGCTGCCGGGGCGGCTGACGTTCTGGCTGGACGGGAAGAGGCTCTGGGACTACCGCGGGCCGCACGTCCCCGAGGGGCGGAAGATGGGGCTGGCGCTGCAGAACGACGTGGTGTGCGAGCCGAAGTGCCGCGACTCCACGACGCCGCGGACGGTCTCGATGTACGTGGACTGGGTCAAGATCTACCGCGCCCCATGACCTGACGCGACGACGTTCCTGTCGGTTCAGCCGCGATCAGGTCACGGAAAGACCCGGGCCGCCCGGCGTTCGCTAGCCTCACCGGCATGGTCTCAGCCGCGATTCCCAGCCCTTCCGAATCGGTCTGGCATCTCGGGTTTCTGCCGATCCGGGCGTACGCGCTCTGTTTCATCGTCGCCATCCTGTTCGGCGCCTGGCTGAGCGACCGCCGCTGGCGCGCCCGCGGCGGCGAGCAGGGCACGATCGCCGACATCGCCGTCCCAGGAGTGATCTTCGGGCTGATCGGCGCCCGGCTCTACCACGTCATCGTCGACTGGCAGACCTACTTCGGCCCGCGCGCGGTCAAGGAGCCCTACCAGGCGCTGTTCATCTGGGAGGGCGGGCTCGGCATCTGGGGCGCGGTCATCCTGGGCGGCGTGGCCGTGGCGCTGGCCTGCCGCCGCCGGGGCGTCTCCGTCGGCGCGATGGCCGACACGGTCGCGCCCGGCATCGCGTTCGGGCAGGCGATCGCCCGCTGGGGCAACTGGTTCAACCAGGAGTTGTACGGCAGCCCGACCACACTGCCGTGGGGCCTGGAGATCGACCAGGCGCACGGCGGCGAGCCGGGTGTGCTCTACCACCCGACCTTCCTGTACGAGTCGCTCTGGGACGCGGCGCTCGGCTTCGCCCTGATCCTGGCGGGACGGCGCTTCGCGCTGCACCACGGCCGGCTGTTCGCCCTGTATGTCGCCGGTTACACGTTCGGGCGGTTCTGGATCGAGGGCCTGCGCGTCGATCCGGTCGGCGGGGTGGATCACGCGGTGCTGCTCCTGGGGCTGCGGGTCAACCAGTGGACCTCGATCGTGCTGTTCGCCGGGGCGCTGGTCTACCTCTGGGTACGGCGCCGCGCGGACGACGAGGAGATCGTGGCCCCCGGCACTCGGCACGTCACCACGCCCTGAGGCCGAGAGGGGCGCCCCGGCTGCTTCCCCACAGCCGGGGCGCCCTGGTGGGGTGGGCAATCGATCCCTACGGACTCCTACCCATTCTGTCCGCCTTGTATGCATTTGTCCGTTTTTCCAAGCTTCAACTGATCTCGAAGCGTCAGCACGAAACGCGGCGGTGGCGATACCATCTGGCGCCATGCATCCGCCCCAGCCACCACCAGGGCCACCACCAGGGCCACCACCAGGACCACCCGGGCCGCCTCACGGACCAGGCCTCATGCCACCACATGGATGGAGTCAGCAGCCCGGGCCTATGCCCCAGGGGCCGCAAGGGCCGCAGGGGCAGGTCGTCCTCGACATCCAGCGCCACTGGCTCGGCTTCATGCTGTCCATGATCACCCCCACCGTCGTCGTCGACGGGCGCCCGACGCACGGCCGCTGGGGCCGCAACGCCATCGTGCTGCCCGCCGGCCAGCATCACCTGCACGTCCACCTGCCGTACTTCCTGCCCTCGCAGATCGGCCCGGCGGATCTGACGATCTGGCTGCAGCCCGGCATGTCGCTCGACGTCGAATACCGCGCGCCCCTGTGGGCCTACTCGCGCGGCGCGCTCGGCCCACCGCCGCAGCAGTGGAACGGCATGGGCATCACGATCGCCCTCATGGCCGTCCCGCTCGGCCTGCTGGCGTTCTTCTTCCTGCTGATCCTCATGTCGGTGTTGTGGGCCTGAGCACGTTCCAGGGGCATGATGGGTCGCCGTACCGATGAGTTTCACCGCGCCCGGCGGTCCGCACATCGTCATCGAGAAGGAGCGACCCATGACCGACCCCAAGACCCACACCATCGAGGTGCCGGGAGCGACCCTCCACTACGACGTGCGCGAGCCCGAGTCCGGCTCCGGCCGGCCGGTGCTGCTGATGATCGGCTCGCCGATGGACGCGACCGGCTTCACCACTCTGGCCGGCCACTTCCAGGACCGCACGGTGGTCACGTACGACCCGCGCGGGATCGGGCGCAGCACCCGCACCGACGGGCTCATCGAGTCGACGCCCGACCTGCACGCCGACGACCTGCGCCTGCTGATCGACGCGCTCGGCGCCGGCCCGGTGGACATCTTCGCCAGCAGCGGCGGCGCGGTCAACGGGCTGGCGCTGGTGGCCCGCCATCCGGAGCAGGTGCGCACGCTCGTGGCGCACGAGCCGCCCGCCGCCCAGGAGCTGCCCGACCGCGAGCGGGCGCTGGCGGCCATCGCCGACATCCGCGCCACGTACGACCGCGACGGGTTCGGCGCGGCGATGGCCAGGTTCATCGGCACCTCCGGCTGGCGCGGTGAGCTCCCCGCCGACTTGTCCGAGCTGCCCGCCCCCGATCCGGCCCAGCTCGGGATGCCGGCGGAGGACGACGGGTCGAGGGACGACGTGCTGTTCGCGCAGAACCTCATCACCTGTACGCACCACCGGCACGACTTCGAGGCACTGCGGTCGGCCTCCACCAGGATCGTCGTCGGCGTCGGCGTCGAGTCGGAGGGTGAGATGGCCTGCCGGTCGGCCGTGGCGGTGGCCGGGCGGCTCGGGACGGAGCCGGTGACCTTCCCCAGCAACCACGGCGGCTTCCTCGGGGACGAGTTCGGCATGCGGGGTGACCCCGACGCCTTCGCCGTCACCTTGCGCCGGGTCCTCGACGAAAGTGAGTGACGCCGACGACTGACGGCGAGGCACGAGTCACGCTTCGCGAGGCGTCGGGGCGCAAGTGACGCTCTACGAGGTGTCGGCGCCGCGCAGCCGGGCCGCCTTGAGACCCAGGTGGACGGCCAGGCGGTCGTCACCGTCCGACAGGTCCCGGTGCGTCAGGCGCTCGGCCTTGCCCAGCCGGTAGTAGAGCGTCTGGCGGTGGATGCCGAGCTCGGCGGCGGTCTTCTGCACGTGGCCGCCGCGATCCAGGTAGACCTCCACGGTCTGGGCCAGCTCGGCGTCCAGCGCCGCCGTCTCCTCGGCCAGCTCGCGCAGGTCCGTCTGGCTCAGCCGGGACAGCAGGCGATGCACACCCAGGTCCTCCCAGCGGGCGACGGGGGCGTGGCGGGGGAAGTGCTCGGCGATGCGCAGCGCCTGGCGGGCCTCGCGCCAGCTCAGCCAGGCGTCGGCCGGGTCGGCCCTGGGCGCGCCGATGCCGGCCGCGGTGCCGTACGCGCTCTGCACGGTCTGCGCCACCTCCCCGGCCAGGTGGGCGGGGGCGAGCAGGGCGACCGGCGAGCCGGTGCGGGCCAGGACGCCGCGCGGGAGCGTCCAGAGGGCGGCCACCCGTTCCTCGGACTCGCGTACGGCGATGGCCACCACCGGCCCGGGGACCTCCAGCGAGGCGCCCGCGCGCACCTCGGGGTCGGGCGACAGCAGCGCGCGCAGGCCGCGCCCGAGGTCCTGCCTGCTCCTGGCCTCCTGGGCGAGCGCGGCGGCGGCCCTGGCGACGAG